>NZ_MUFK01000026.1:0-76814 GCF_001996085.1 Salinivibrio sp. PR5 | reverse complement strand
TATTAATTTCATTCATTTAATGAATCGATGTTATCTGTTTATATTCATGGGCTAACATGGATAGAATTCAGGCTGGAGGTGGACATGATCGAATTACTCAAGCAGTTTTTTATCTTAGGCTGTATGTCATTTGGTGGCCCTGCGGCACATATCGGCTATTTCGAGCGCGTTTTTGTGAAAGAGAAGCAGTGGCTGAGTGCAGAGGCATTTGCGTCAGGTTTGGCGATCAGTCAGTTTTTGCCAGGACCAGGCAGTAGTCAGCTTGGTATGTATATTGGCTATCAGCGCGGTGGCTATTTGGGAGCATTGGGGGCATTTGTCGCGTTTACGCTACCTTCTTTCGCTTTATTAACCGCAGCAGCGATGTTTAGCAGTAGCAATGATACGGCGGGTTGGGTAAGCACGCTGATTAGTGCGGCTAAGTTATTGGCTGTGGTTGTGGTGATTGACGCGACAATATCGATGGGGCGAAAATTCATTCATTCGTTCACTACAGCGGTGATTGCAATTGTCACCACGGTATGGCTACTAGTGTCGCCGTCTGGCGTTGTTTATCAAGTACTCCCCATTTTACTCGCTGGCGTGATCGGTGCCGTTGGCTTTAAACTAACCGCTGTTCAGGCTACTTCGATATCGATAGTGCACGCGCAACGGCGCAGCGGGATCATTCTCAGCCTTTTTGTATTCTTACTCACGGTTCCTTGGCTTTTCAATAGTGTCCTGCCGGTACAAGTATTCAACCTGTTCTACCAAGCGGGAAGTTTTGTATTTGGCGGCGGCCATGTGGTGCTGCCGTTGTTAGAGCCCATTGTGGGTGACGTTGTCACAGACTCTGCATTGATTGAAGGCTACGCCGCCGCACAATTAGTGCCAGGTCCGATGTTTACCATGGCCAGCTATCTTGGTGCGACGGTTGAAGGGCTATCGCCAATATGGGGAAGTCTTATCGCCACAGTCGCAATCTTTTTACCCGGTGCGTTATTGATGTTTGGTGTATTGCCCGTGTGGGAGGCCGTTAAATCGCAGCCTAGATTGGCGGGGGCTATTATCATGATTAATGCCAGTGTTGTCGGACTCTTAGCGGCAGCGCTTTATCAACCCGTATGGGTATCGGCGTATAGCCAGTGGACTGATTTAATCCCGATAGCCGTTGGGTTAGTGGCGCTCATTAAATGGCGATTATCAGTTTTTTGGGTGCTGTTAATGATGATTGGTTACCAGTGGTTCTTTTGATGCCGTCCAGCCCGATATGAGTTCGGGCTTTATTTTACTCCCTTAATGCACTATAACTTTATATGTTAATCAAAAATTCAACGTACTATCTGGTGGTCAAAGATATCTCAGTAGCCAAGACAACAGGTATCACACCATGCGGTGTTTAGATGTGGTGGGCAGAAAGTGCGGTGCCCCAAGCGGTTATAACTCTTGGGGCGATTGGTAGTGGAGATATCCTTTATAGCGAATATTGCCATGTCTGGCGGCTGCCGGTTTCCGATGCACGTTGAGCAAGTTCAATCGCGTAAATTACCTTAGTCGCTGATTCGGCGCTCACCGGAGAAGGGCGTTGATGTGTGATCGACTCTGCCAGTAAAGTAAAAAGTTGCTGGTATTGGCCAGTATGTAATGGACAAGTCATTTTAGTGACGCTGTCACCTTTCTCTAGCGTTGCTTCATGCGACTGAGTCCCAAAGTTTTTGTCCAATATGGACATGGCTGCACGCAGTTGATCTTCTTGAATATCTAACCCGTTGCAAGAGAAGGTTGCCTTTTCGCCGTGTACCGTAAAGCGCTCTGTGGTGCCTGACCGATATGGGCTAGAGTTCAATATCACTTCGCTATCTGGGTAATGCAACGTGAGCTGAAAATAGTCCGTTGTTTGGCTCCCTGGGCGTAAAGCGCGACACTGAGCTGAAATAGCGTCTGGGTCTCCGAGCAGGGTTAGTGTTTGGTCAATCAGGTGCGAACCCAAATCGAAAAGAATACCAGCGCCTTCGCCAGGCAGCTCTCGCCAACGTTGCCTTACTTCTGGGCGATAGCGGTTAAAGCTTGAATGCATGACTTTAATATCACCAAGCTCATTGTTTTCTATCAGTGATTGGAGAGTCAGAAAGTCGCCATCCCAACGGCGATTATGGTAAGGACAGAGGATTAGGCCTTTTTCATCCGCCAATTTTGCCAGAGCAAGACCGTCTTCACTGCGCGTGACAAATGGCTTTTCCACCAGAACATGGCAACCGGCTTCGAGTGATTGGCGTGCGTGCTCATAATGCAGATGATTGGGTGTGGTAATGACGACCAAATCAGGACTTTCATGCTCAAGCAGTGTATTGATATCTGCGTAGCATGTCGCTTGGGGTAAATGTTGCGTGACGTTCTCGGGCTTACTGGAGACAACAGCCGTAATATCAAACTGCGGCATCGCATTAAGAAAAGGAAGATGGAATGTGTTGGCAGAAAAGCCGAAGCCAACCAATGCGGTTTTAATCATGAATAAACCCAAAATAGACGGTGTTTGTCTAAACCCTATAGAAAACCTCAAGAATGATCAATTGGCGCGCTCGACAACATCGATTATGCTAGTGCAATTAAGACTGAACGTATTAGAGAGACGCGGATGTGTCGCCATTTTAAATTGCTCAGGCCGGGCACTGCTAAGTCAAAGATTGATTTAAGGAGACATTTTAACTTTGCTGTAGAGTGACATTACAACTTTGCCCTTATACATAAGTGCGCATTATCTATCTTATGTTAAATAATATATCCGTCAGATGAAGATTGGCATCGATAAGACAAGCGCCTGAATTCCTCGTCGATACGTTTTGTCCCCTTCACTGTGTTAACGCGACTATTCAACGCAATCGTATATTTACCATAAAATAGCTAATCACCACTTTCTTTAATCGACTCAGTTCAAATNTTGGCGCGCTCGACAACATCGATTATGCTAGTGCAATTAAGACTGAACGTATTAGAGAGACGCGGATGTGTCGCCATTTTAAATTGCTCAGGCCGGGCACTGCTAAGTCAAAGATTGATTTAAGGAGACATTTTAACTTTGCTGTAGAGTGACATTACAACTTTGCCCTTATACATAAGTGCGCATTATCTATCTTATGTTAAATAATATATCCGTCAGATGAAGATTGGCATCGATAAGACAAGCGCCTGAATTCCTCGTCGATACGTTTTGTCCCCTTCACTGTGTTAACGCGACTATTCAACGTAATCGTATATTTACCATAAAATAGCTAATCACCACTTTCTTTAATCCACTCAGTTCAAATGCTTCGCTTGACCTAAGGTGCTTCAATCTCGCAGTGATAAGCTAAATGATGATCTTTTATGGGTATATTTAGTGTTATCTCAGCAGTTTCCGCCTGTTGACCTTTTTAGGTGCTGCAAGGTTTGCTACAGTTTTGCTAGTTTGTACGCGAACCGTTAAATAAGGGAAAAAATGAGAGTTCAAATAGTGGCTTGGCTGTTAGTCGCATTGACCAGCTTCAGTGTGTCTGCCGAGGATGAAGGCGAAGCCAAACAAGCCTCCGCACAACCTAAGTCGTATGCGGAACAAAGTATTTATGACAAGCCATTGATGGAACGCTATGTTTTGGATGAGATTCGTAATCTCAGAACAGACTTCCAAGCCCTTGAAAAGCGTATGGTGGTTGAGATTACCGACCGTGAATTAGACGTGGCGGACAAATCACTTAACTATGCCAATGTCACCGTCACCTACTTTTTCTATTTGATTGCGGGCGCTGCATCATTGATCGCACTGGTTGGTTGGCAATCGTTGCGTGATATTAAGAACAACACCAAAGAACTCGCTGACCAACAGTTATCGGAAATTGCTGAACAATATGAGCGAAAGTTCCAAGCGTTAGAGCGCGATTTGAAACGCAAAACACGTATCATCGCCGAGAATAACAAAGAAATTGAACGGATTAATGAGATCCATAACCTTTGGTTACGCGCACAGCATTCACAAACGCCAGAACAACGGATGGAAATCTACAATGAGATTTTAAAAATTCGCCCTGGTGATCTAGAAGCCCTCACTCATAAAGCGGATGCCGCGATGGAAATGGGTGAATACCATTGGGCGTTGAGTATCAGTAACCGTGTTTTAGAAGTGGATGACAAAAATGCCAACGCCCTCTTCCAGCGTGCTTGTGCTTATGCGCGTCTTGGTGCGGAAGAGCAAGCGATATCTGACTTGGAAGTCGCCGTGGCGGAAAGCGCTTCTCTGCGTGAAGCGGCTCGTGAAGAGGCTGACTTTGAATCACTTCACGGTAACGAGCGCTTTGACGTGTTGATTGATCCGGAGAGTAATCCTTAGTCAGCATCCATTATGGCAAATCATAGACAATGGGCAGCATGCGCTGCCCGTTTTTTATCCACCGGCGAGTTTGACGGTGTGGCCTTTTTTCTCAAGATGGGCTTTGATTTGATCGCGTTTATCCCCTTGGATTTCGATAACGCCGTCTTTAATCGCGCCACCACAGCCGCATACTTTTTTAAGCTCGGCGGCGAGTAGTTTTAACGCCGCGTCTTCAAGATCCAGCCCTGTTACTAAGCTAACGCCCTTCCCTTTACGCCCTTTTGTTTGGCGCTGAATACGAACGATGCCATCTCCCCTTGGGCGAACTGGCTTTTCCGTTGCCTCTTTGATGCGGCCGGTTTCGGTAGAATAAACTAATCGGTTGTTATCAGACATGGTGTATACGTAATGTGAAAACCTTGGTGAGACTATACCAAAACAAAAAGCGGCTTTGCAGATAAAGCCGCTCATCTTATTGGTTGGTATACATTGAGTGTATTAGGCGCGCAGTTTTTCGCCGTTGCGATCAATATAAAGTTTGAGGGCGGGTAAGGTTCCTTTCATCAGGTTTCCCCGAACCATCATGTACCAGCCCTTTTCGTCTTTCTCGGGATCGTCATTCATCAGGCGAAACCCTTTGTACTCTTCGACTTGGCGGGTTTGTTTACGAGCAAGCGCATCAAACTCGGCAGGATCAGTGACCATGCTGGTATCGACCCACCATTCAATCGACTTTTTGACACCAGTCAAGCTGCCAGACACAACTTTACCGCCTAGCCGTGCACGATACACCTCTTGGATATCACCAGAGCCTTCTACTTTCTCAATGGTGTAGCCACGGTGAAAAAGGCGTTGGGTCATAGTTTCCTCCTGATGCCGTTCCCACAATAGTAATCTACCTATTATGAGTTACGAACCTACTAAATTTTTAGACTATTATCACGTTGAGTTCGAGGATTTTCACTAATTTTCAGTCTTGGAAAGACAGGTGGTTAGACAAAGTGCGATATGTTTCAAGTTTTATTCTTTGGTTGCTGTTATTATATTCGTATAGCAATAAAGTTATAGTGCGCTATGAAAAAGATTAATCCCATTGATGACAAGAACTTAAGTGCGAGTATTCAAAAATTTAACCAGGGCATACTCTCCGTTGAGGATTGGAATGGTGTGACAGAATCTCGGTACAGTCGAAACTCTCTACTAAGCTATCGAAATGACTGGCAAGTTTTTGTTTCTTTTTGCCAAAGCCAACATGTCACGGCGTTACCCTGCGCGGTGACAACACTGCGTCGATTTGCTGAACTCACCTCTCAGCAGCGAAAAGTATCGGCGATCCGCCGAATCATTGTTACTGTGGGCTTGGTGCATCGCTTACACCGTCAGCGAGATCCGAGTAAGCATCGCGAAGTGAAATATGCCATGGCGCGGTTGCTTGCTGCGAAACTCCCAGAGGCAAAAGAGGCCGCACCATTTAAAAAAAGACACCTGTCAGCACTTCGAGAGCAGTTCCAATCAAGCAAGCGACTGCGCGATATTCGCGATCTTTTAATTTGGTCATTGTGTTATGAGGGCTTACTCAAACGCAGTGAACTCGCCGCACTCGCCGCAGAAGATGTTATGTATGACGGCGAAAAGGCCTATGTGATGATTGGAGAGCAACGGGTTGTGCTCTCTGAAAAAACGGCAATGACGCTCGCCACTTGGCTCGAGTACAGTGGGATCCATCAAGGCCCCCTACTGCGACGAATTAACAAGCATGGTCACTTAGGCGACACACCGTTAGACCCCTCTTCAATTTATCGCGTTTTTCGCCGCGCCAGTGATGTGTTAGGGGAATCAGTGATGTTCTCTGGACAATCACCACGCGTAGGGGCAAGTAAAGCTCTGGCAAAGCAAGGGTTAAGTATCAAGCAAATCCAACATCTAGGCCGCTGGAAAAGTCCGGCTATGCCGGCGCAATATGTCGGCAACCGCGAAGCCAGTGAGCAAGCCAAGGCACGTTACCGACATAAAAAGCCTACAGAGTAGCGCCTAAATTACCCGTTTCCCTGTTGCTTTGCTAATACACTGGGCGAGATATTCGTGGAAAGAATAACCATGATGCTCTACCAATTTGGGGAACATCGAAATCGGGGTCATTCCTGGGAAAGTATTGATTTCATTCAGTAAGATTTGATTGTCGTCACTCAAAAAGAAGTCGATACGAGACAAATCTTTTAAGCGTAGGTGCACAAATGCTTGACGCGCATACTGTTGAATCGCCTCTATTTGTTGATCCGTGAGGTTCGCCGCTTCAATATGCGTATTGCTATGGCTCCCGTCGCTGTACTTTTCCTCGTAGGTGTAGAAGGTGTTCTCTGGGCAGCTGATTTCGCCCGGCGGTGTGACAATTACATCCTCTCCCATGTGGAACGCGGCGACTTCAAGCTCACGTGGTTTGATCGCTTTCTCGATAAGCACTTGGTCTGAAAACGTAAACGCATCTGCAATTCGCGCTTCTAGCTCATCGTCTTTCGCCACACGGTAGCAGCCCACGCTGGAGCCTTGGCTTGCCGCTTTTACAAAAACCGCCCCTTGCTCGTCATAAAAAGTGCGTGCCCGAGCCAAGCTACTTGGGCTTTGATCGGTTAAAAAGACGTAAGGTGTATTCGGAATCCCAAGGGCGTCAAACCATAGCTTGGAGGTGATTTTATTAAAGCACACTCGGCTCGCTTCAGGTCCGCAACCGAGATAAGGCAAGCCTGTAATTTCTAATAATGATTGAATATCGCCTGTCTCACCGGGAAAGCCGTGAATACAAGGCACCACATAATGGATTTGGGTGTGTTCTACCTTGCTACACAGCATGCCATCGGTATCCAAGTGGCAGCGCATGCCATCCGCTAAATGCCAACCTTGATCGGTCATTTCCACTTTATGGACTTTCACTCGCGGCAGTTTTGCCAGTTGTGACTCAAGATACTGAGCCGAAATCAAAGAAATCGCATGTTCAGCGCCACCGCCACCACACAGCAAAAGAAGGTTTATTTTACTCATCATTTTCTCACAAGACGTGTCATGCACGTATTTTGCTGACTTTTAAGCCATAGTAGACAATTGTTCGCTAGCTTTCATTATCCAAACAATCTTTATGCCCGCTTTGATAGTCAATTGCTTGTCAATTATACAAGTGAGTACGGCACACCAGGCGCTCAGCTGTGCGTCACCCACCACACACAAAAAAGCCGGCAAATCGCCGGCCGGTTCAGCAAATGGGCCGCGCTTAGTTAACGCGCACCATTTGTGGGTTGGACGAGCGTTTGATATCCGCAATGGAGCGAACAAATGGGCCATATTGGCGCACTGTTTGTGGAAGCGCCTGAATCGCTTGCTTGGCCGCATCTCGGGTTGGGTACTCGCCATAGAGCAAGGTGTACCAAGGCAAACCATCGACCATTTTTTTATTACTCCAAAGCGGCTGATCACTGGGTAGGCGTTTAGCGTAATCGCTAAATCCACGATCGTGACTCAGTGCTACAACTTGAATGGTATAGCCCGGCCCTTGTTTCGCTGGTTTTACCGTTTGCTTTTTAGGCGCAGGTTTTGGCTGAGCTTGTGGCATCGGCTCCGCTTTCGCCATCTCTGGCTGTTCGGTCGCACGGGTATCGGTCGACTCAATGGTCTGACTATAGATTTCGGTAGTGACGCCGCCACCGCTGCATCCCGTCAAGAGCGCGGCAACAGCCAATAAGGCCAATTTTTTCATTGCAATTCTGTCAGTTATCCAAGTTTGTGTCATTGTGCCCCCGACCTAACAACCATTCAATAAAAACTTAGGTGGCGGCGTAAGGTTTCGGCTGCAGCTCACAGATGGCCACCCCTGCCTGTTTTTCAGTGTATCGTGTTGAATAAATTCTGCTCCGCACAGATCACATTGCGTTAAAAAAAACCGCTGAATTCAAGCACGAATAGATACACTGGCTGACAATCTATCCTGTTTCTCGGCTTATCATGCCACGCAAAGGAGGAGCGTTATGTCAGGGATTGATCAGTTACTTAAGCCCAAATCAATCGCGGTTGTTGGTGCCTCAGACCAAGCTAACCGCGCTGGGTATGTGGTGACTCGCAACCTGCAATCGGGGGGATTTCAAGGCCCAATCATGCCCGTCACGCCGAAATATCAGGCGGTTGCGGGAATACTGGCCTACAAAACCATCGAAGCACTGCCATTAGTGCCTGACTTAGCCATCCTGTGTACCCGCGGCGAGCACAATCTCAGTCTCATCGAACAGCTGGGCGAACGTGGCGTCAAATTAGTGATCGTGCTAGCAGCGGGCATGCGCGGGCAATTTAATGAGCAAGGCGAAAGTCACTTTTCACATATGCAGGCAATTGCGGCGCGCTATACCATGCGGGTGCTTGGACCGAACAGTTTGGGGATGATTCTGCCTTGGCTCAATTTGAATGCGTCATTTGCGCCTGTGTCTGCCAATAAAGGAAACATTGCCTTTATTTCTCAATCCGCCGCTGTCTGCACCACAATTTTAGACTGGGCCAAAAATAAGCGAATCGGCTTCTCGACCTTTATTTCACTCGGCGAAGCCTGTGACATCGATTTTCCAGAATTATTGGATTATCTGTGTCGCGACAGTAAAACCGATGCCATTTTGCTTTATGTGGACTCAATCCGTGATGCGAGACGATTTATTTCCGCCGCTCGCGCCGCGGCACGTAACCGACGTATTTTGGTGCTAAAAAGTGGCCGCACTCGCGGTGGCTCGGTGGCATTGGAACAGCTGAGCCACACCAATATGGGCCTCGATGCAGCCTATGACGCCGCCATTCGTCGCTCGGGGATGCTGCGCGTGAACAACACTCACGAACTATTCGCCGCGGTCGAAACCTTGTCGCACTCCGTCCCTTTACGTGGCGAGCGTTTGGCCATTATTACCAATGGCGGCGGCCCTGCCGTTATGGCGGTCGATACACTGATGGAGTCGGGCGGTAAGTTGGCGTCCCTCAGTGAGAAAACTATTGAAGCGTTGAATCAGGTATTACCCGCAAGTTGGTCGCGTACCAACCCGATCGATATCGTGGGCGATGCGGACACACAACGATACCAAGATGCCATTGATATTCTCTTGGCGAGTGATGATGCCGATGCACTGCTTATCATGCATTCACCCTCGGTCACGGCGCCGGGGCTGGCTACCGCGAAAGCCATTATCGCTGCCCTCAAAGAAAATCCGCGCGCGCGGCGTTTTAATATTCTCACCAACTGGCAAGGCGAAGGCGATGACGCCACCGTGGCTCGATTAGCATTTACCCACGCGGGCTACCCGACCTATCGTACGCCAGAAAGCGCCGTTACCGCCTACATGCATTTGGTAGAGTACCGGCGTAACCAAAAGCAGTTGATGGAAACGCCCACGTCCACCGGACAAACAGACTACGATTTGCCGGCGGTTCGCGCCTTTATCGATCAAGCTGAAGACATTGAGCACCTCACTCTCACCACACATGAAGTCCGCCCTCTTCTTGAAGCGTATGGCTTACACGTCATGTCAACCTGGCTGGCTAGCGATCCGGTCGAAGCGGCGCAAATTGCCGAGCAAGTGGGCTATCCGGTTGCAGTGAAACTGAGATCGCCGGATATCCAGCATAAGTCGGATGTACAAGGCGTGATGCTCAACTTGCGCACGGCCGCTGAAGTGGCGAATGCTTCACAAGCCATTTTGGACCGCGTTTCTATGACATTCCCAAACGCACGCATTCAAGGCTTATTGATTCAATCCATGGCTCCCCGCGCCGGTGCGCAAGAGCTAAGAGTGACCAT
The DNA here is from genome assembly GCF_001996085.1 of Salinivibrio sp. PR5. NCBI lineage: Bacteria > Pseudomonadati > Pseudomonadota > Gammaproteobacteria > Vibrionales > Vibrionaceae > Salinivibrio > Salinivibrio sp. PR5. The sequence goes on along the minus strand of NZ_MUFK01000026.1, from coordinate 66,678 downwards.
CACTAATGATCCCGTGTTTGGCACTATTATCTTATTGGGTGAAGGTGGCTCGGACTGGGACGTAACCAAAGATGCCGCGGTGGCCATCCCGCCGCTCAATATGGCGTTAGCCCGCTATTTGGTGATTGGCGCGATTAAGTCTGGCAAAATCAAACAGCGCGGCTTCCCCGTTTCCATTGATGTGCCCAGTTTATGCCGCTTTTTAGTGACACTGTCACAGATGATCATTGATTGTCCTGAAATTGACGAACTGGATATTCACCCACTGTTAGTCGCTGGCGACGAGCTCACTGTATTAGACGCCTCTCTACAATTGCGTGATTATGCCGGTAGTCAGCATCAACGTTTGGCGATACGCCCCTATCCTAAAGAGCTTGAGCAACAGGTTACCTTAAAAAATGGCAATACATTGCTATTACGTCCTATTCTTCCCGAAGATGAGCCAACCCACAAAGCATTTGTAGAGCAAGTATCGGAGGAAGATCTTTATCGTCGCTTTTTCTCTGACGTGGGTGAACTTAACCATGAGGCCCTCGCCAACCTCACTCAGATTGACTACGACCGAGAAATGGCACTGGTTGCGACCTACACCTCTCCTTCTGGACAAGAAGAAATTTGGGGCGTGGTCCGTTTGCTGGCTGATCCTGAAAATACAGAAGCCGAGTTCGCCGTGCTGGTGCGCTCGGATTTAAAAGGCGTTGGCCTTGGCAGTATCTTGATGACTGCGATCATCGATTACGCCAAACAGGCCGGCCTGTCTCGCATTACCGGCATGACAATGCCGGCGAACCGAGGCATGATTGGATTAGCACAAAAGTGCGGTTTTAGTATTGATGTGCAGATGGCAGACGGCGTGGTGGATATGCTGCTGCCACTGCATAAAAACCAAGATGCATAAACCGATTACGGCGTATCAATTGGAATGTCACCGGCTTGCAAATAGGGCGCAAGCAGCTTAGGAACTTGCCGCACCAACCAAGATTTCGCATTGCCCATACGGTTGCGCTTCCACGCGAGTCCCATTTTTAACTCGAAAGGTGTGCTGCCCTTCAATAGCTTAAGACGACCCGCTTTCAAGTCATCTTGGATCCAAAACCACGGTAAAGTACCAATCCCCTGACCTGCCAATATCGCTTGATACTTATCATGCATCGAGCTGACGGTTAAACGTGGTTGATCTTCCAACACATTGTAAGTAATCGGCTGCATGCCGCGTGCAGTATCGGCAACCGCAACTCCCCGATAACCAGCCCGAATATCCGGGTCGACAGGTCGCGATTCCTTATGAATGGGATGATCAGGCGTGGCAACCCAGTACGCACTCATTTCACCTAAAGGTTGTACCTTAATCCCTTGAGGAACTGACGCTGGGATCGGCGCAATCAGCACATCTGCTCTATCTTGCGCGAGCGATTCCCAGCATCCGGCAAGAATTTCTTCTGACAGTTTCAAACGCGTGCTGCTTTTATTGGCAAGACGCTCAATGAGCGGGAAAAAGAACGCACTTTTAAACAAACCGTCATAGGCAAGCCGAATTTCGAGCTCCCACCCATGAGCTAACGACGCCGCGTCGGCAATCATCTCATCGGCCGCATTCAGTAATAAGCGTCCGCGCTCTACCAATAAATGGCCGGCGTCGGTAAATGTTGCACGGTGACCGGACCGATCAAAGATCACTAGTCCAAGCTCATCTTCCAGCTTTTGAACTTGGTAGCTCAGTGAGGATGGGGCACGATTGAGTGACTCCGCTGCGGCGGCAAAACTGCCTTTTCGCTCAATGGCATCTAAAACCTGTAACGCTTCAAACGACAACATAGTGCTTCTCTTAATCTGCATCACGGAACGTCGCAGAGAATTGACGATGAGCGATGCAGGTAGGGACCTATAAAGTCTTAACACTTTAGCAGGGTTTTCAGTGCACTCCTACTTCAAACGCCAATAAAAAATGCCTATCAGATGATGAGATAAAAGCAATAAATCAGCGATATAGCACAAAATCGTCACCGGATTTATTTCCTTTCAACAAGAACTGTCATACAGTAAATGAGAGGTGACGATGAGACTAGACCGGATTGAAATAGCAGGCTTTCGTGGCATTAAGCGCCTGTCACTACAAGTTGATGAACTCACCGTTTTAATCGGTGAAAACGCGTGGGGTAAATCTTCCCTGCTCGACGCATTAGAGATCGCTTTGCATCCTAGTGGTGATCGTCCTAGCTTCAAACGCTCAGACTTTCATGTTGACCACACCCTAGGGATTGCCCCAGAACAACAATTTCAAATCGTACTGCGTTGGCAAGAAAGCTTTGCTGGCGAACATAAAGCGCGGCGCTATCGACGCTTTACACCGGTGTGGAATGGCGAGCATGAGGGTTGCCGTACTCTCGATTATCGCTTGAGCGCCACCACAGAAGAAAGCAAAGTCCACGTACGTCGCGAGTTTTTATCCAGTCAAGGCGATGTCATTCAAGATATCGATAGCGATGCGCTGGCACAGCACCTCATGCAGATCCACCCTGTGGTGCGGGTACGCGATGCAAGACGCATGCGAGTGCCCGGACAAACAGTGACCAAAGACAATACTCGCCTTGAGCAACGGCTCGATAATACCTATCGCCGGTTGTTAATGATGCCCGGACACGTTAATAAAGGAGAGATTAAGAGCGGACTACATGCGATGCGGCAACTGCTAGATCATTACTTTGCCGTACAAGAGCACGATCGTCCCCCTTACCCCATCCATGCCCCCGGAGCGTTAGCGTTTACCCATAATCAAATGCATCCCTTAGAGGCAGTGGCTAACAATACCTCCAATCAGAGTCATCTTGTTTTAATGGGACTGTTAAGCGCATTTGTGCGAGCGCGAGGGCCAAAGCAGCTTAAACGCAATGCGCGACCGATCATGGTATTTGAGGATCCCGAAGGTCGCCTGCACCCCACCTTATTGAATCAAGCTTGGCGCCTTATCCAGTTGATGCCGATGCAAAAAATACTGACCACCAATAGCGGTGATCTTTTGGCGGGGGTTCAACTTGATCATATCCGAAGATTGGTACGCCATCCGACCGAAACACGCAGCCACCAAGTCCCCTCACAGCTGTTAAGTAAAGATGAACGCCGTCGCGTTACCTTTCATGTCCGCTTTCATCGCCCCAGTGCCTTGTTTGCGCGCTGCTGGCTGTTGGTTGAAGGCGAGACGGAGATTTGGTTATTTAATGAGCTAGCTCGCTTGCAAGGTTATGACCTCGCTGCCGAAGGCGTCCACTTAATTGAATTTGCACAAAGCGGCCTACGTCCATTAATCAAAACCGCCAAAGCCTTGGGGATTGAATGGCACCTCGTCGCCGATGGTGATATGGCCGGGAAGAAGTATGCCGCAACAGCGCGCGGACAGATTGAGAATCAGCCGGAGGGCGTCAGGCTTACCGTTTTGCCGGATAAAGACATTGAACATTTCTTGTATAACAACGGCTATGAACCTTTGTTCCGAGATATGGCAGGCATGACAAGCCAACAGCCTCACATGAATGACAGGCGCATCATTACCAAGGCACTCAAGCGTTACGCCAAACCTGATGCCGCGCTCGCGATCATCGCCTATACCGAGAACGAACTGAAAACGCCGATCCCTAAGTTGCTTCGGTGGATCCTGCAACGCGCGATCGGCTTAGCCAGAGGGATGGGCTAATTAGCCCTCCTTGTTGATACGCTGGAAAAACAGAGTCACTTTCCCCACTTCAACCCCCCATTTGCGCATCGAGGTGACATTAAATAAATGATCTGAATCTTGTCGGAACATCCAGTCGTCAAAGTGCAGTTGATACTCGCTATCGCCAACGGGCACAACCAAATCATAGCGCCAATTTAACGCATTCCCTTCGACAACTCCTGTCGCAGTGCCCACGATATCTCCGGCGGTCCCTGAATAGGTGCCGTCTGCGTGGCGGGTAATCGTCCAAACACGCGTTTGGGTCTCGCCGTCGTCATACACAAAGGACTCGTCGAGTGTCAGTGTATCGCCATCCACAGTGCCAATGATATCTACCTCAAAACGCCGACGTTGCTCACCAGAAAAATCTTGCACCATACCCCATGCTTTTGTGTGTCCTTCAAAATACTCAAACAAGTCAAACGCAGGGGTACGCGCTTTGTAGTCTTCAATGTCCGCTGAACACGCCGTCAACAGCAGCGCAGCCACGGCGAGCAAGGCCCACTGAATTCGCTGGATCTGCCTCGTCGGTAGAATCATGTTGGATCTCCTAATAATGCTTTACGGTGATCGGGGTAATCGGTATTTTCTGATAACCAAATGGCCAAGAAGGCGTCGGCCAATGCCGTATCGGTCAGGTTAAGTGTTAGCTGCCAGTTTTGGTCCGCGCGTTGGTAATAAAACGAGCCACCAGTCCGGGTGCGCACAAATGCGAGACGATCGTTCTCCTTGATATCGCCCCAAGCTGGCGAGATTGTTTCCAGCCACACTGCGCGTTGCGATGCAGAGAACCCAAGGTGCTGCCACTGATCGTCCGTCGCTTCCATCAGCCGTTTGTCGCTGATATCTCGAGCATAGGTAATCACCAATGCATGTGGCTGTTGTGGTTGATACTCTCCGTCAGGCGCACGCAACTCGGAGCGATAGATCGTCCACCAGCCCCATGTGAGTGTTGCCTTGCCAACTTGAGGCCAAGATTGCCATGCATTCTCCATAGTAGGAGATGCCGTCTCGGCAGAACTCGGCCACGAGAGGATTAAGGTAAGCCAGCCCACGAGCAGAATAGCTTTCATCACTCACCTCCTGAGGCCAACGTCGTTGGCTGTGTTTTTTCTACCAGCCAACGTATGAGGTGGATAAGGATCACACTGTACACCGCCCATACCGCCACCAGAACGAGACTTGTGGTGAGCCAAGGTTGCGGAAAAACAATCGCGCCAAGCCGTTCTCCAGCAACATAACTGCTCGCGCCACCCAAAGCGCCAATCAAACTCATCGCCCATAGAGAATGGGTGAGAATGATCTCACGCAACAACCAAACGAAGGCGCAGAACCCGCACCAAAGTAGCGCCAGCCACACCGGCATCCACGCTGATGCAGGTTCAGTGGCAAGCCAGCCAAAATGGATTAACACATTGTCACCGACAAGGCCTATCGGCGTTAAGGTGATGATCGCCCAAAGGACATCGCGCTGATAGAAAATCGCCGCGGCAAGCATGGCGACTAGTAACCACTGGGTGCTACTTTGCCCCAACGCCGCCGTGAACCAAAACACGTTAAAAAGCAGGGAGATCACCACAAAGCGCATGATGTTAGGCCTCACGCCAAGCGGGGCGACTAAACAGCAACTGCACAGCGCTGATGGTGCGCTCGCGGAATCCCCCCTCACAGTAGCAGAAGTAGTATCGCCACAAACGCGCAAAGCGTTCATCATAGCCAAAGGTTTGTAGCGTATCTGCGTTTTGGTTAAAGCGCTGATGCCAGTCGGCGAGTGTATTGGCGTAATCGATACCAATATCTTTTAAATCACGAATCACAAAATCGGTCTGCGCGGTAAAATGATCCAGCAATACATTCACTGATGGTAAGAAGCCACCAGGAAAAATGTGCTTTTGGATAAAGTCTACATTCCGGCTATAGTGTTCATAGCGCTGATCGGCAATGGTGATGGCTTGAATGGCCATCAATCCCTCAGGTTTGAGTAACGATTGACACTTTTTCACAAAGGTATCGAGATACTCTTTACCCACCGCTTCGATCATTTCAATCGAAACGAGCTTATCGTACTCACCATCAAGATCGCGGTAATCTTCTTTTAGCAAAGTGATTTGGTTTTGCAGGCCCGCTTGTTCAATACGAGCTTTTGCCCAAGCATACTGCTCTTCCGAAATCGTCGTCGTGGTGACGCGGCAACCATACTCTTTGGCAGCGTAGATCGCCATTGCTCCCCAGCCCGACCCAATCTCAATTAAGTGATCCGATGGTTTGAGCTTGAGTTGCCGACAAAGGCGGTCCATTTTCTCAATTTGTGCCGCTTCCAAGCCCGCAGTGTTCTCGGTGTAAATAGCGCTAGAATAGAGCATCTGCTCATCAAGAAAGTGGCGGTACAGATCATTACCCAGATCGTAATGCGCTGAAATATTACGACGTGCGGTGTCTTTTTCGTTGCGGTTTCGCCAGTGTGCCAGCTTATTACCAAGATTCACCAACCAACCGGTGTGTTTTTCAATGCGATCGATGGCAGGTAGGTTGCGAGCAAAGACGCGGATCACATCGGTCAGATTGGGAGATTCCCACCAACCATCCACGTAAGCTTCAGCGGCGGCAATACTTCCGCCGGTCAACATGCGAGTGTAAAAGCGCGGATCGTGGACGAGCACTGAGGCATGAAGGCTAGCTTGTGGATCACCACATTGTAAGGTTTGCCCCTGCTCGTCGACTAAAGAGATACAAGCATCTTTAACATGTGCCAGTAATGTGTAAACCAACTGCTTAGCATAGTGCTCTTTGCGTGTCAGCGTGCGTTGAGTTTGAGAAACGTCCGTCGCAGACATAATTACTCCTTCTTCGCACCTGGGTGCGGATAAAACGGTGCGCCCTTTATCCATAATTTGAGCGCCTGCCAATAAATACCAATGAGAACTTTTACTGTCTCGATCGGGGTTCGGATCAATAGTTTATTGAGGGTTTTCGTGGTAAAGGGGCGCCGCTTCATACCTAAAGTGGCATCGAACTCTCGATCATCTCGGTGCGCTTCTAAGTGCACATGCACACGTTCACCCAGTGGTTTGAGCCGCCAGTGATACCGTTGCTCAATCGGGTTGAATGGCGAAACATGGAAGGCTTTATCATGCTGCCAGCGCTTCCCCGCGGGTATCGCATAAAAATGCTTCTCTCCCCAAGGGGTATTACTCACCTCTGCCAACAAATACCGCCACTGATTGTCCGTGTCGTAGATGTAATAAAGGTTCACGGGGCTAAAGTACACGCCCAAATAGCGTAGTTGGCACAATGCGTAGACTTTACCCGAAATGCGCTCACCGGTTAGCGCATAGAGTTTATCGAGACAAGCCGCTTTGGTGTCCGATTCCCCCGCGAAATAGTCGGCGTGATGAAAAGCGGCGACCCCCCACTTCCCGAGTCGAAAGCCGCGCACACGCTCTGCCAGTGTGCTTAGCTCATCCAAATCAATCAGCGGCATAAACACGGGATAGTTAAAGGCGTGTTTGATTGGCGTAAAGCGTCTATGTCGGACTTGGCCGACATAAAGCCCGCTTTGAAGTGATTCTGCCACTGTACTCACTAACTCATTTCCTCAACTACATCGAGCGCACTGCGCACACCATCTTCATGGAAGCCGTTGTACCAGTAGGCGCCACAGAACCAGCTTCGTTGCTGGCCATTAATTCGATGGCGCTGTTGCTGCGCGGCGACGCTTTCGGTATTAAATACCGGATGCGCATACACAAACTGCCGTAAAATCTTACTCGGATCGATTCGATCCGTTTGATTTAGCGTGACACAGAAGGTTTCAGGCGCCTGAATTGACTGCAATATATTCATATTGTAGGTCAAAGCTGCAGGTTGCGTGTCTATATCTTCTGACACGGGCAGATGATAGTTCCAGCTCGCCCATGCCCCTTTGCGAGTGGGAAGTAGTGAGGTATCGGTATGGAGCACAACCTCGTTATCTTGATACGGAATTGCGCCTAACACTTCACGTTCAGCTGTTGAAGGATCGGCTAGCATCGACAGGGCTTGATCGCTATGGCAAGCAAAAATGACATTATCGAACTGATACTCGCCACTCTCTGTGGTGAGCACAACGCCGTGCTGGTGACGGGTTACTTGCCTAACGGGGGTGTTTAATTGGATCTTTTCAGCAAACGCTGGGGTGAGCTTTCTAACATATTCACGCGAGCCACCCGGAATGACGTACCACTGCGGGCGATTCGTAATATCCAGCAAGCCGTGATTTTGGAAAAAACGGAGGAAAAATGCCAGAGGAAACCCGCGCATATCTGAAAGTGTTGAAGACCATATTGCCGCCCCCATCGGTAGAATATAGTTTTGACAGAAGTAATCGCTAAACCCGTGCTGGTTAAGGAACTCTCCCAAGGTGTGCATAGCCAATGTATCTGACGCTTGGCCGCGCTGATGGGCCTCACGCGCCAAACGGTTAAAACGCATAATCTCGGCTAAGAAACGGTAAAACCGAACATTCACCACATTGCGTTTTTGCGCAAACAGTGACGCTAAGCTGTGTCCGTTGTATTCCAGACCATTTTCATCGTTACGCACACTAAAACTCATCTCAGAAGGCTGTCGACCCACCCCGATCTCTTCCAGTAAACGTTCATAATTCGGATAAGTACGATCGTTAAACACGATAAAGCCCGTGTCGATCGCATAGCGTCCACTCTCAACTTCTACGTCAACGGTCGCCGTGTGGCCACCGAGATAGTCATTGGCTTCAAAGAGCTGAATGTCATGACGCTTATTTAAATAGTGGGCACATGTCAGGCCCGCAATACCGGAGCCGATAATGGCAATTTTCATGCTTGTTTCCTTGTCATGCGTCGAGCAATGGCGATCTGCCATGATGTAGGGAGTAAGGCGATAATTTTCAGGAAATAGGTAAACTTACGCGGAAAGTGAACTTCTGCTTTGCGTTTCTCAAGCCCTGCTTGAATGGCCGCCGACGCTTGCTCGACGGTCACCCGCATCGGCATGGAGAAATCGTTTTTATCCGTTAGTGGCGTTTTAACAAACCCAGGCGAAACGAGTGACACTGTCACTCCTTGATGAGCGAGATCAACCGATAGCGTATTGGCTAGATAACTGATAGCGGCTTTAGACGCACCATACGCCTCTGCACGCGGTAAAGGCATGTAACTCGCTGAAGAGCCAACGATTGCCAAATGGGTGCCCGGCACAAAGCTTGCCTGCAAGGCTTCGATACAATTAAGGACGCCAAACACGTTGATATCGAATACGCGTTTAAACAAGGGTACATCGATTTTTCCGTAGTCGATGTATTCACAGGTGCCGGCATTTAGGATCACCAAATCAGAGCTTGCTGATAAGGCACCGAGCGCTTGATGGGTTTGGTCCCTGTCTGTGGCATCAAACACTAACGGCTCGAGAGAAGCATGATCGCGCTGCATCGCATCGAGCTTGTCTTTGTTACGACCACACGCAATAACGCGCCACCCTTGGCGCGCATAGTCTCGCGCTAATTGCTCGCCAATCCCCGATGTCGCGCCAGTAATCACAACCTGTTTCATTGTCCTAACCTCGCTTTTATGTAAGTGAGTAGTCGACCCATCAACGGCAAGGCCTCATAAATCATTTCGCCCATGTCAAAATAGTCGCGGTGACGACTGATTCGCCCATCCGTAAACGTCAAATGCGAGCAACCATGCACCTGTCTCGGTCTGCCTTGTTGCACACGCGGATGAGAAAACGTCATGGTCCACGTCACGAACGCATCACTGTCGCCAGCCGTCGTATGGTGAATATCAAACTGACAGCTGGTAACGTTTTGATACAAGGAAGCAAAGTACGCTAAGAACGCAGATAGCCCTTCAATACGGTGCGCTGGGTCGATAAACACAATGTCGGGGTGGTAGATCGTTTCAAGCGATGCCAAATTGTCTTTACTGAGTGCTTGATAGACTTGCGCAAAACGCACCACTTGAGTTTGAACGCTCCCGCTCTCCATTATGCAGACTCCTTGGGCTGATTTTTGGCCGCCTCAAAAATCGCTAATGCCTGTTTGCGCTGCTTAGCATGATCAATAATCGGTTTGGGGTAATCCAATGACCGCGCATACTTTTCCGCCCACGACCAAGGTTGATGAATTTGCTTACCAGGCACCTCTTTTAGTGCTGGTAGCCAACGACGTATGAAGCGCCCATCACTGTCGAAGCGCTCCCCTTGGGTTGTCGGATTAAAAATTCGAAAGTAAGGCTGCGCATCGGTGCCAACTGACGCTGACCATTGCCAACCTCCGTTGTTGGACGCAAAGTCGCCGTCAATCAGCTTGGACATAAAGTAGTCCTCCCCCCAACGCCAATCGATGAGCAAGTCCTTGGTTAAAAAGCTGGCCACTATCATCCGCAGTCGGTTATGCATCCATCCGGTGGTGTTTAATTGCTGCATCGCAGCATCCACAATCGGAAAGCCGGTTTTACCCGCTTTCCACGCTTCAAAGCGCGCTTTGTCGTTATCCCATACCACAGACTCTCCCCACTCTAAAAAGCAATGCTTTTTGCTAATACTGGGGTTTTGAGCACTCACTTCTTGATAGAAATCGCGCCAGATTAACTCTGACAACCAAGTTGCTGCGCCTGAATCGGGCTCGCGCCAGTGCGGATGCTCAGATTGCAGTCGCGCTAAGCATTGGCGAGGGGACAATGCGCCAATGGCAAGATACGGTGACAGCTGACTGGTGCCATCAATGGCAGGGAAATCCCGTTGCGCCTTGTAATCTGCGGCTTGTTCTCGGCAATAAGTGCGTAACTTATCTAAGATGGCTTTTTCCGTGGTCGGCCATGCCGAGACGGCCTCGGTTGGATAGTCAAATTCAATCGGCTCAAGAGAAGCAAAAATAGTAGTTAACCGCGTATCATCAGCACGAGCAGCTGGCGCCTTGAGCGGTGACTGATCCATGCCTTCTAATGCACGTAGACAGGCTTTTTTAAACGGGGTAAAGACTTTATACGCATCGCCTTTCCCAGAACGAATCGTGCCGGGCGCAAATAGATTGCGGTCATGGTAGGCGTACCAAYCAATGCCCTGCTCCTCTAGTCGTTGCTGTGCTTGGCGATCGCGATTTTGCTCATTCAGCTCGTATTCACGATTCACAAACACAGCGTTGACGTTCAGCGAGTTCGCAAGGGTTGCGACCGTTTCAGACGCCTTCTTATAGTCAGCGGCTCTTGTCACCAACAGCGGAATGTTAAGTGTACTGAGTTCGTCACGCAGCGCCTTAAGCCTTGCTTCAATCAATCCCGCCTGAATCGGGGCCATATGGTGGGCAGCCCATTGATCCGGTGTTTCCACAAAAAGGCCCACAACAGGCTCGTTTGCTTCGCACGCTGCATGCAGTGCACGATTGTCAAGGCAGCGCAGATCGCGTCGAAACCAAACTAAATGCATAACGGATTGTTCTCCTTGAGTTCTTTTAGCTCGTCTCCATGTACGGAGCAAATAAATGGCTGGCTCACAATGTGAATGTCAGATTGTGCGTAACACTGCCGTAGCTGATTAAGCTGGGAACGATCGAGACGGTGCGCAGCCATCACTGCGAGCGTGGGGATCTTTTGCTCTCGCATCACTTCGAGGATAAGGCCAAGTTGGGAATGTGGCTCACGCAAGATAGTGACGTTGTAACCTTTCTCATTCAGACGCATTGCCATCATAGTGCGCTGATAATCTTCTGTGTCAGTAAGTGTCACTAACCAACAAGGGAACTTACTGTTGCGTTTTGCGTTCGCCAGCATTGCCGCTTGGCATTTTTCGATCACCGTACTGCGCCACATATCTTTCTGCAGAGAACTGATGGCACTTTGCTCCTCATCCAACCACGTATCAAGCGGCGTAAAGACGTGTTCGATGAGCCAATAAAACGGATATTCTTTTAATAAGGTTTCAACGTGCTGGCCGAGTTTTTTCAGTGATAAGTCATGAATCAACTTCATCAGCTCACGGGCTAACGTGTCATCTTCGCTATCTATTTGGGTCTCGGTTTGCGACAGTAACGGTTTCACTTTGCTGATCGGGACACCTTTGTCGAGCCAGCGTAATATCCGGCCAATCATGGCGACGTCTTCATCACTGTAAAGACGATGACCTTTCGGTGTTCTAGCCGGAGACAGCAAGCCATAACGGCGTTGCCATGCGCGCAATGTCACTGGATTAACGCCGGTACGATCAGCGACTTGGCTGATCGTCAGCGTGCTTTCGGGATTAGAGTCCATAACGTAACCTTAAGGCATCTGGATACGGCTTCAGATACGCTTGACTAGCAAGGTAATCATCTGGGTGGTTGTGCAAATGGTGAGCAATGAGGGTCAACGGCGCTAACAGCGGCATCGTGCCTTGACGGTAAGCATGAATAAGGTGAGTCAGCTCTGCTTTTTGGCTCTTGTCTAAGTTGTTCTTAAAATAGCCTTGCAGGTGCATCAGCACATTGGTGTGCTTTTTCCGCGTCGCACGGATAGCCAACGACTGCATAAACTGCGTGCGATACTGGTGGAAGAAATCATCAATATCGTACTCCGCGATGTTCGCCATAAAACGGCCCAATTCTCGGTAACGCTCAGGCGAGTGCGCCATCAACACTAATTTGTACCGCGAGTGAAATTCAACCAGTGCTTTTCTTGTCACGCCACTTTCGACACTGCGATATAAATCGTCTAACGCAAATAACCGGAACACAAAATTCTCACGCAGGATGGGATCATTCAATCGGCCATCTTCTTCAATCGGCAGCCACGGCATACGTTCCATTAATGCTTGGGTATACAGCCCTACCCCAGAGATATCAGAGGTGTAGCCATTTTCCCGATAGACTTTGACACGCTCCATGCCACAAGTGGGCGACTTGGCACAAACGATATAGCCACGTAGTGCTTTATGGGCCAATTCATCCGCTTTTCGTTCACTAAAGGCCACCATTTTTTCAGTATGATCTTTGCTGGCGTCTTTGGTCTCAACCAAACGAATGTCGCCCACATTACCCTTGTCTAATAAACGAATCGTCGGCCTTGGCACCGGTAGGCCGATTGCGACTTCCGGACACACAGGGACAAAGTTGACATAGGGAGCGAGCTCTTTGGTCACAAACGGACTGCGTTTATGGCCGCTATCAAAGCGCACCTTTTCACCAATCACACATGCGCTAACACCAACTGGAAACGACATGCTTCACCTCTTCTTATTAAGCGGCATGGACCGCAGAGTTGTACATTTATATTTTGTTGTACAACTCAATGTAGGCGAAGGATCACTTTTGTACAATATTTTTTATTTGTACAAGTTTACTCTGGTTCTTGATGTGCCCTCACGCAGGCCTCTTAACAGCTGCTACGCTTTATCTATCCTCTATCAAAGAGGGAGTCTCAGATTTGTCTCACTATTGATACGACTTGAGTCACTCGTGTCACATACACTTGAAGCCATCATGATATAGCTCTCACGACCATGCCCTTACAGAGAACGACACTAAACATCGATGACCGTCTCTCCATTGCGAAGCGCCCATTTCGACCTCGCGGCCGCGCTATACTCGTGATTGCGATGATCTGCTTTGCTATCCTGATTGCCACTTTTTCCTTATTTAATACCGCACAAGAACAACAACGACTGCGCACCGAGCAGCTATTAAGCGTCGAAGCAAAATCCTTTGCTGACGCGTTAACGCGTCACATGAATGCTCACCTTAATGAACTCAGTGTGCTTGCCAGCGAGATAGAAAAAAACATTCCCTCGACGTACTCGACATGGCAAGCATTAGTGCTAGCCCATCAGGGGAATGACGTTCACTTTCAAGCCTTGTTCTGGGCTGAGTCTGATCGGACAATTCGTTGGCATTACCCCCAAAGTGATGCAGAAAAGCCCGAGCAATTCCCGTTTGACGTTTTAGGAGACGATAACTCTCAGCTTTCTCATATGGATGTAGAGTCGCTTCATAACTGGCATATTGCGCACCCTATCTATACGCAAAATCGGAATACGCCTGACTACTATCTCGGTGGTACTCTCGATATTGCAGAACATATCAGCCACCTAGCATCTGATTATCTCGATACATTTCAGAAGCTGACGCTCTACGCTACAAGTGATGGGCGCGCCGTATTCGGGGACGTACCACCTAATGGAGCGGCAACAGGACAAGTTGGGCTCACGCTAACCGGCGCTAGCCCCGAGTTTGTCGTCACATTGTGGAACAGCCCTGAATCGGAACACTTTTTATCTTTGCCAATGCTCATTTACATCTCTGGGTTGGTCGTCACGATCTTAGTAGGTATCGCCTTGTATTTAATTGAAATCAATTTGATGGCGAGAAAAGCTGAACAAGCGACCATTGCTCGACTGCAAAATGAAATCGCTCAACGCAAAGACGTTGAAAATCAGCTACATTTTATTGCTAATCATGATCCCCTCACCTATCTGCCAAATCGCCATGCACTGCTTAATCACATTCAGCACACCATTAATAAGACGCTCTCGGCAACGCGTACGCTGTCGCTGATTTGTATCGACATTGATAATATTAAGGAAATCAATGATCTTCATGGCTACCGCATTCACGATGACGTATTAACTACCATCGCCAAACGCTTACAAAATCTATTGCCTCCACAAGCTTATTTAGCCAGAACCAGTGATGAACATTTTGTCATGCTGCGCACCGATCTATCGCCTTTAGAAGCCGAGATACACGCCAAGCAGGTACGCTTGAGTGTAGAAAAAGAATGCCAAGTTCAGGGAGTGACTGTTTTACCTAGCTGCGCGATTGGTGTGGCGTATCGCTATGACACATCTATGCCGGCTCATGAATTACTACGCCACGCCGATACCGCTGCGCATCGAGCACGACAACTCGTGCACCACCGTGTGGTCGTATTTCAAATGGCGATGCGTGACCACCTTCAGCAAAAGCGCGACATCGAATACACCATTCGCAAAGCCATCCAAGGCAATGAATTGATGCTGCATTTTCAGCCTCAGGTTGATTTAAAAACGCAGCGTATCGTCGGCATTGAAGCCTTAGTACGCTGGCAGGATGAAGGAGGGACTATCATTTCGCCTGACACCATCGTCCGTACTGCTGAAGATACAGGATTGATGCAACAACTGGGAAATTGGATCATTAACAAAGCGCTAGAGCATTATGCCATGCTACTCACTGAGGGCTGCGCACCGCCGATGCTTGCTATCAATGTCTCTGGTCATGAATTTCAAGACAGTTTTCTGGCTGATACGATTTTACAAGCCATCGAACGCCATCAAGTACCAGCAGAGCGCGTGCAAATCGAATTAACCGAGCAAGTGTTTATTGAAAATTTGGAACAAAATCAACAGACATTGCACACACTCACCGAAGCGGGTATATCACTAGCGATTGATGATTTTGGCACCGGTTATTCATCACTGGCCTATTTGAAACATTTCCCTGTCGATACGGTTAAAATTGATCGCAGCTTTATCGACCAACTCCCCGAATGCAAAGACGATGCAGTGATTTGCCAAGCCGTGATTGGCATGGCGGATCTCTTAGGCTTGAAAGTGGTCGCAGAGGGCGTCGAACACCAAGCCCAGAAGGACTACTTAGCCCAAATCGGCTGTCGTTATATTCAAGGTCACTTGTACTATCCCGCCATGGGCGTCGATCAACTCCTTACCTTACTGAAACAGCATATTCCTTACCTACGCTACTCAAATTCATAGTCAAGCAACCAATGCATATGCCCTTTAAGACTCCCATCGATGGACGTCATCACAGCCCTGACATAAGGCTTCTTTGCGCTGCTTGGGCCACTGTTTAATCCGATATTCCAACTGCATAGCGGCTTGTTTGCTCATTGCAGGAGATTGCCACACCAAAGAAAGTGGCCCTTTCCCTCGCAACGCACGCGCACCTTTACCACTGAGATGCTGTTGAAAGCGGCGCTCAACATCCGTCGACACGCCACAATACAAAGCATTGTGCCGCGTACGAACCAAGTAAACGAACCAGGACTCGCTCATGTTTTTTTATTTGGATAATAGCGCGTTTAATGCCTCGCGCAGGCTGGCGACCTCTTGCTCAAGCGCATCAACCCGCGCTTCCAATGCATGCTGCGTCCCGTGAGATGGGTTTGGCACCGCGGCGTTATCTAAGCTTAGCTCTAGCGTTTCTGTTTCGGGTCTCATTTTGCTTTCAGCGCTCGCTTCGGTTAATTCACCAAATAAATGGATGTAGCGCGATTCCCGTTTACCCGGCTCACGTGCTAGCTTCATAATCCATTCGGCCTCTATCATGGCACTCAGCGTGCTTTCTACTTGCTGCATATCGGCAAATTCAAATAACCTTTGCGTTCTTGTGCGCAGCTCGCCTGCAGTCTGTGGGCCACGTAACAACAGCACGCAAATAATCGCTTTTTCTTGATCCGTAAACGTCAAATTACCGAAAGGCGTATTACAAAAACGATGCTGATACTTGCAGACACGGCTCCCACTCCCTTCCTGTGGGCTGATAAGACGTGCATCGATAAGCGAATTTACGACGTCTAACACGTCGGCGTCGGTGAGCGCATAGACAGGCTCTCGATTATTTTTTTGATTTACCGCTGTCGTGAGTGCATTTAAGGTCAGTGGATAGTAGTCAGGCGTAGTCACTTCTTTTTCCAGCAAGCAACCGATGACACGTTGTTGATAGGGCGTTAATAGCATTGACATGATCCATGTCCTCATCGAGATAATAATCGTGTTATAGCAAGTTGGGCATAGCCGAGCAATTGCGCTCCAACTAAGTGCTGAATAATTCGGCACAAACAGGCACACAGACTGGTATCAGGATCACATGTTAGTCAGGCTTGAGTGAAAAGATCGCAACACATAGCCTGACACCAGATGATATACTGGTAGGAAATGGATTGTGGAGTACAAACTATGGGCCTGTTTCGTTCAACCCCAAACCGTAACCTCGGTTTGTCAATCGTGGCGAAAAACTGCAAGGTTGTTGGTGACATTGAGCTTGACGGAGATATCCAAATTGATGGCTTTGGTGAAGGCAATATCACTCAGGCTAATGCCGTGGTTATCTCAGCAACCGGACACTTCCGCGGTACGATTCATGCCAAGCATATTACGATTAACGGTTTGGTTGAAGGACAATGCGAAGCCGATGCGATTGACATTCTCTCGCAAGGTAAAATGAAAGGCGTGCTCAATACCGAGCAACTCACTATTGAGAAAGGCGGTTTACTCGCAGGTGAAAACCGAGCCACCTTAGCCACCGATACCGTCGTGCCACTCGACGACCAAACACGCAGTGAGCGTACAGAAAATAACGAAAAGAAAGACCGAAAGGCCGCAAGTCGCTCATAACGACGTGGGCTTAGCATAAAAAGTGAAGGAGAGTCGGTGCATGTCCGATACCAGCAGTACCAATATGAGTTTTGACGAGTTTTCCCCAGAGCTGCAAAGCGTGATTCGTTATGAAAATGCTCCTGAAGCCATGTACACGATGATAGCCTCTGTTCATGACGCGGCAGAGCCTAGTGTGCGTGAAGCATGGGAAAAGCTCCCTGCTAGTGCGCAAAATGTGCTCGACAGTTTCGACCAGTTTCATGCTTTGGTGGCAATCAGCCAAAGTTATGTCGGGATTGATACGCTCAACGAATTGCAAAACGTCAAACTCGATGACATGTCCGAAGACGAGCAAGAGAACTACAAAGCGCAGGTACTGGACGATGTGCTTAAACGTTGCGTTAAAGACTTATCCAAGCAATTAAAACAGGCGCGTTTAAAACCCGCGCTTAAGCGTGAGTTTCAATCTATCTTTCAAGTACAGTAATGCTCACACAGTAAGTCCATCGCACGATAATAAAATAAGGGCCAGCATTGTACGCTGGCCCTTTTCTTTTTAAGCGCTCTTACGCTGCTGTTTTGCGCCTCGTCTGGCTCTTACTGCGCCCGCTAGCTGACGTAGAGTTAGTTCGGTGTCTTCCCAGCCAATGCACCCATCGGTGATGCTTTGTCCATAAGTGAGCGACTGCCCTTCAATCAGATCTTGGCGCCCCTCAATCAGATGACTTTCAATCATGACGCCAAAGATTGCGTCATTGCCGCCAGCAATTTGTCCCGCCACATCGTTGCAAACTTCTTTTTGCTTTTGATACTGCTTGCTACTGTTCGCGTGGCTAAAATCAATCATTACTTTTTGGCGCAGCCCGGCGCCTGCAAGCGATGAACAGATCTGATCAACATCTGTTGCGCTATAGTTCGGCGCCTTGCCGCCACGAAGGATCAGGTGGCAATCATCGTTTCCTGCCGTTGCAACGATAGCAGAATGGCCGTATTTGGTTACCGATAAGAACTGATGCGGCGCGCTTGCTGAGCGAATAGCATCCGTCGCAATCTTAATATTGCCATCCGTACCGTTCTTAAAACCAACCGGGCACGACAAGCCTGATGCCAACTCACGATGCACTTGAGACTCAGTGGTACGCGCACCAATAGCGCCCCAACTGATTAAATCGGCCATGTATTGCGGCGTGATCATATCGAGGAATTCGCCTGCCGCCGGTAGGCCCATATTGGCAATATCAAGGAGGAGTTCTCTTCCTAAACGCAGGCCATCGTTAATCTTGAAACTGTTGTCTAGATAAGGGTCATTAATCAGGCCTTTCCAACCCACCGTCGTGCGCGGCTTTTCAAAATAAACGCGCATCACCACTTCCAAATCATCATTAAGCTCTTCTCGGAGAGCTTTGAGCTTGCTGGCATATTCTTTGGCAGCATTTGGATCGTGAATGGAGCAAGGGCCGACTACGACCACCAATCTATCGTCTTCGTCATTCAAAATATGATGAATAGATTGACGTGCATCGAACACGGTCTTCTCTGCTATCTCTGTAGCGGGGAATTTTTCTAATACAGCGATCGGTGGCAGCAACTCTTTAATTTGTTGAATTCTTACATCATCTGTCGGGTGTACACTCATGGGCTTAATCCTGTGCTTGCATGCAGCTTCATCGGGCTGCTTTTTCTTCATGAGCCTTTACGCNTGCAAATATTTTTTTACGAAAAAAACATAGATAATTTTAGGATTAAACTTGCAGTTTCAATTTAACTTAAAATCACATATCGAACTAACAACCTGATAAACCAAAGTTGCACAGTACGATCTATGTTCTTTAAACTAGGCCCTAATTATTAAGGAGTAACCTAGTGCACTATCTAACTAAGTTTGGCTTCATATCAGCGCTGCTGTTCTCATCAGCAGCAGGAGCGACGAATTTTAACTATAACTACCTTCAATTTGACGTCCTCTCAAACCCCGGAGGGTTAGGCGCTTCGACCAAATTCGTAATCGCTGACGGCGCTCACCTTGTCGCGAGAGGTGACTCACAGTTTGAAGGCGACTGGTTTTCCTCTGTCGGAGCTGGTTTTCATGCTCCCATCAATGACTTTGTCGATATCTACGGAGAAATTGAAGGAGCTTGGCTAAAACGCCCCGAAGCGCCCCACTATGAGACAGGTGAATTAACAACAGTTATAGGTGGAGGGCTTAGAGCATGGGTAGCTCCATCTTTTGAAGCAGATACATACATAGGCTCGATTATTTTCGACAAAGATGACAGTAAAAGTATCGTTGAACTTGGTGGCCGCTTTCATTCGACAGAGACACTTTCACTGGGTGCGACGTGGCGGGCAAACGGTCTTGAAGAAAATAGGTTGATTTTTTCAGTCAGATACCTGTATTAATAGGCCACGGTCATCCACCCTATTCTTTCCTACTCTGGGTGACCGTGTCAGTGTGACCTCTCTCACTGGCTTTATCGCTATATTAAACTAACTTTATGTGAGATACGTATGCCACCTATGAAGGTGGTGTGTGTCTTGTGTGCGTGGTGATAAAACCCATGTCAGGACGTTCGCCGTCATTGTGCGTGGGAACTGTCGGAGGGTAAAACGATGGTGATGACTCAACGTATTGATGAATTTGAAAGAAAAATTCAAGAGGCCTATCAAGAAGGTAATATCGAAACCGCACATCGCTTGGAAGAGCAAGTGTCGATGTTACGTCGACGGCTTACAAAACCGGCTGCGGATTTTAAAGCCGCGAGCCAAGTTGAAGATTTTCATGAGGTAGCAGACGGCGATTACTACGACAACTAACCTCACTTCCCTCTTCAGTACGCGCCTATTCGGTGCGCGATAAATAACAAAGCCTTCTCAAAAGAGAAGGCTTTTTTACTGACAGAATGAGGTTTTAAAGGGCCTAGTCAGCAAGTTATCTAGTGAGGCGCTTATTGCGCGGCACGTTCGCGGCGCACAATCCACGCAGCAGCAGTGATAAAAGCAACGACCAATGCAGTTTCCACAGCGTTTCCTATTAATAGTCAATGAATCTTGTATGCAGCCGTCTACTGCACACTCCAAGCCGCATTTGCTTAACCATCAAGCAACGATTGCTGCACAGTGTACGTAATATGTAATTAAATTGCTGCAAAAAAGCACAGTTTCACCAAAGAAAAGTGAGATTTTTGGGCATCATAGCGCTAAGCAATACAAAGTTTCATTGGTGTACAAAATTTAGTGATATACAGCGAATATCTTTCTGATTGTAGCTAGCCGCCGGCATAATAGATAAAACAAAGGAGGGATACCCCTCCTTTTGTTCGATAAGCCGTATTTTGCTCTATTCTGGTTTAGGTTTTTTCCGCATCATGGGCGTATCGCCAGCAGGCACATTGTTATAAAAGCTCTTATCGCGTTTCTTAGGTGCTTTCGGCTTCGCCTTTTGAGTTGGCTTTTTACGTTTCGCAGGCCCTTTCGACTGAGGCTTGGCCGACTTTTTCTCTTTGAAACCTTTAAATTTACCCGTTAGGCCCTCAATCGCAGTGAAAGATAAGCTCAAACGCAAAAAAGCTTCAATATTTTTAAAGCTTCGCCAATCTTTCGGGCCAACCAATGAATAAGCCAAACCTTGATGTCCAGCTCGCCCAGTACGACCCACACGGTGAATATATTCTTCCGCATGTTTCGGCAAATCAAAGTTGATCACCATAGAGACGTTAAGCAAGTCCAGACCACGGGATGCCACATCCGTAGTGACCAAGACATCATGAAGGCCGCGCTCAAACTCATCCATAATACGATTACGAGATGACTGGTTAAGCTCACCGCTCAAGGCAATGGCTTTATAGCCGGCTTGGTTAAATCTCTCCGCAAGACGCTCAGTGTCTGCGCGCGTTGCGGTAAAGACCATCACTTGTTTGTGCGCATTAGCTTCCATTAAGTGATCCAATAGCGCATGCTTGTGATCAAGATGATCACTCAGTACAAAATGCTGTTCAATGTCACTATGTAGCGTATGCGTTTCTCCCGCCGCAATGCGTTTAGGGGACTTAAGCAGCCCTGCAGCCATGTCTGTCACTTGCTGATGGTCCAGCGTCGCAGAAAACATGAGCGTTTGCCGTAGACGATGGTTGGCTTGCTCATTGATTGCATCTAATTGCGCCTTGAATCCAAGATCGAGCATACGATCGGCTTCATCAAGGATCAGCATTTCCAATCCAGCTAACGACAAGTGATGCTGTTTCAGATGATCGGCAAGACGCCCAGGCGTGGCCACAACGAAAGTGGGTGACTGACGGAAAACTTTCGCTTGCTCGTTAAAGTTTTCCCCCCCCAATACCAATGCGGCTTTATGGGGCGTACCACTGGTCAGCATACGCAATTGCCCATACACTTGCTTTGCCAATTCTCGTGTGGGCGCGAGCACCAAAACACGCGGATCGCGACGACTGAGAGGTTTAGTACGTAGCACGCGCTGCATCGCCGGCAATAAAAAAGCCAGCGTTTTCCCTGAGCCCGTTTTTGAGGAGGCCAACAGATCCTTCCCGGCCATAACAACAGGAATCGCCTGTCGCTGGATATCGGTTGGCTTTTCAAATCCACGGTGGGCAATGAGCGACAGTAAACGTCTATCTAATCCCAGATCGTCAAATTGCAAGGTATTACTCCAATGGTATTTCTATGACAAAGCGCGCAGTAGCGCCATTTAAGGTCGCGAATGCTACCATACTTTACAACAAAACACTGCACTAAAAACGGGTGCAACACGCGTTGAGGATAGGGATGAAAGAGACAATTTACCACCAATGGAAACGCCTGTCGTTGGTAGAGACACAAACCGTATTGCCGGATGGGCGTCCTCATCGGCATCATGTCATTCGCCATCCAGCCGCGGCAGTCATTTTACCCATACTTGAGGATGGCCGCCTTGTGTTGCTCAATCAATTTCGACCCGCGGTTAATCAATGGTTGCTGGAAGCGCCCGCTGGGACTTTAGAGCGTGATGAATGCCCGCTAGAAGGTGCAAAGCGTGAGCTTGAAGAGGAAACGGGCTGCCAAGCCACGTCGTGGTACTCGCTGGGCTCTGCACTCCCTGTGCCTGGATTTTGTGATGAAGTTCAGCACTTCTATCTGGCTTCTGGCCTCACCCAGACTGAAATGAATCTGGATGATGATGAGTTTATCCAACTCCGTCTGATGACCATGGCCGAAGCAAGAGCACGCATTGCGGCAGGAGAGATAAACGACAACAAGACCGTTGCCCTTATTGCACGTGCTGATTATCAAGGTTTACTGCCACAGCCTCAATCTTAGCTACCCACTCCGCATTGTTGTTAATGAAATGTTGACGCCGCAGTGTAGCAACGAGTAGCTTGAACAGGTATGACCAGATTAACAAGGAGTGTGTATGTTTTCTTCCCCTTTGGCGCGCGCTAATCAGCACCTTTCGCTGTTTGGGTTTCTCAAAGTTCCTATGATTGGTTGGTGTCGGCCCAAGATTCTTGCCATTGACGATCAGCACGTACAGATGAGAATCCCATTAGGACGCCGGACTAAAAACCACCTAAATAGCATGTATTTTGGCGCGCTAGCAGTAGGTGCCGATGTGGCTGGCGGTTTTCTTGCCATGGCGATGGCCGAGCAACACGGAATTAAAATCAGTCTCGCTTTCAAAGCAGTCACGGCAGATTTTCATAAGCGCCCAGAAGACGATGTGATTTTTACCTGCCTCGATGGGCAAAAAATCCAAGCCATGATCCGCGAAACCATCGAAACCGGTGAGCGTGTCAACCAGCCTGTCACCATTGTGGCTACCTGCCCCACGCTTCATGGCGATGAGCCGATGGCAACCTTTGACTTAACCCTATCCCTCAAGCAAATTAGTTAGTTTCTCTTTATTTATCGTAAAGCAGCCTTACCGTTTCGGTAAGCTGCTTTGCCATGCCAACTCAACCTCTTACGCTCTCTTTTTGGCAATCAAATAGTTACATTTAGCATCCGGTTTGAGTGTGACTGCTCTATAAAAGTCTTACTCAGCATATTGACATTTAACTATCGCGCTTCTGATGCCCCTTAGCGACGTAATTCACCGAGTTATTAACTGTTTTTGTGGATAGTTCTGCAGTTATCCACAGCCTCAACCTTGAGACACTGACATAAAAAAAGCACCGCGGTTGCGGTGCTTAGTCGTATCAGGCATTACGGTGATAATGGATTTGATAAAAAATCCGATACAGTACAGGCACCACAATCAGTGTTAGCACGGTCGCAAAGCCCAATCCAAACATGATAGTCACTGCCATTGGGCGGAAAAATACATCCGGTAACAACGGCAGCATCCCTAAAATGGTCGTCACCGCAGCCATACAAACCGGACGAACACGACTCACTGCCGCGTCCACGACCGCTTGGTAGCGCTGTTTGCCACTGGCAACCTCTATATTGATTTGGTCAATCAATACAATCCCATTTTTCAGTAGCATACCACTTAGGCTTAAGAAGCCGAGTAATGCCATAAATCCGAACGGCGTATTCAGTAAGAGCAGACCCGTGGTCACCCCGACAACTGCAAGCGGCACGGTTAACCAAACAATTAACGACTCTTTCACCGAGTTAAATAGCAGTATGGTTACCAAGAACATAAAGAGGTAACCCAGAGGCATAATACTAAACAGCCCTTCCTTCGCTTCTGTGGATGACTCATACTCACCGCCCCATTCAATACGGTAGCCTTCTGTAAGAGGAATCGACTCAATGTCACTGCGGACACGGGTTAATAACGTTGCCGCCGTGACGTCACCCAATGGATCGGGATCGGCCATCACGGTTAGCATACGTTTGCGATTTTTACGCATGATGATGGGGTCTTCCCAACGCAGGTCATAGTCAAGAATCACCTGTTGCAAAGGAATATAATCTTTCAGCACAGGGCTCCAGATCTTCATCCCTTCGAGGGTATTAATATTAACGCGCTCCTCATCCGGCAAGCGGGCCACAATGGGCATTAAATTGGTGCCATCACGATACACGCCAATACGCTTGCCACTGAAGGTCATGGTTAAAAGGTCGTCCACGTCTTTTTTGGTAATCCCGTAGCGACGCGCTTGGCTCTCGTTAAACTCAGGTTCGAGCACTTTGGTACGTTCGCGCCAGTCATGACGAATATTGACGGCATCTGGGTCTTGATGAAGACGTGCTTCCACCTGCTTAGCAATAGCTCGTAGTTCCGTCGGCTCAGGTCCGATAATCCGCGCTTCAATTTTTGACCCCGAAGCCGGCCCTAAAGTGATCGGTTTGAGCTTAAGTTGAACATTCGGATATTGCTGCTGAATATGTGAACGCACCAGTCCCATCGTGGATTTTACATGGGCATACTCATCCACACGGACGATCAGCTCACCATACGCGGCGTAAGTTTTCTCTGGTGAATAGGTCAACATAAAGCGCTGAGACCCTTTCCCAGCACTGGTCGATACATAGCTCACCCCTTCTTGTTCACTCAACCAGCTTGAGACATCATCCAAGGTGCCTTGGGTCGCCCGAATATCTGTACCTTCAGGCAGCCACAAATCCACCATGAACATCGGTGTGGTTGAGTCAGGGAAGAAAGATTGTTTCAGATGGCTAAACCCGTAAACACTGGCTCCCAGCGCAATGACCATGACAACTAGAGTCAAATAGGCATGATGCATACAAAACGATAAGAATCGTTTATAAATCACAAACAGCACGCCATTGTAGGGATCCGATTGCTCATCGTCCTCGGAGACGGTGGTTTCTTTGAAAAACATGCTGGCAAAAAAGGGCGTCAGCGTAATGGCTGTAAACCAACTGAGCATCAAGGAGATCAGCAGAACCGTAAACAAGGTGCCGCAATACTCACCGGTTGCATCTTCAGATAAACCAATCGGCGCAAACGCTGTAACCGCAATCACGGTCGCCCCCAACAAAGGCCACTTGGTCTGAGTGACAATATCGTGCGCGGCCTGCATTCGCGTTCGGCCGCGTTTTAAGCCGACTAATATACCTTCAACCACCACAATGGCGTTATCCACCAGCATGCCAAGCGCAATGACCAAGGCACCGAGTGAAACACGCTGTAAATTAATATCGAAGTAGCGCATAAACACGAACGTGCCCAGCACGGTTAGTAGTAAAACCAAGCCAATTAAAAGGCCCGAGCGCAGTCCCATAAAAAAGAGCAACACGATAATAACGATCGCCACCGCTTGCCCGAGACTAGACACAAAGCCGCTGACCGAGTTGTCGACTTCATCGGGCTGGTTATACACATGATGCACTTGAATACCAACGGGCTGATTATCATTGAGCTCCGCCAAACGTTTATCGACGTTCTTCCCAACTTCCACCACATTGACGCCATCCGCGAATGAAATACCCACTTGCAGCGCTTGCTTACCGTTATACGACAGGACTTGGCTAGGGACTTCTTGGTATCCCCGTTTTACATCCGCAACGTCGCGCAGATAAATCAGCCCTTGTGAGCCCGCTTCGGTGAGGATCAAGTTGCCCAGTTCATCCACAGATGAGAACTCGCCGGTAGGGTGAATACGAATATACTCATCCCCCACTCGCACGGCTCCCGCATTGCTCACTAAGTTTTGGGTTGCCAGCAGGTTAAATAAGGTATTAGGAGAGATACCCAAGCTGCTCAAACGCTGAATCGACACCTCGATAAAGACTTGTTCCTGTTGCGCACCCGTCACTTGTACTTTGCCCACCCCTTGGACTAATTCAAGCTCACGACGCAAATAATCAACATAGTCTTTAAGCTCGCTATAGCTATATCCGTCACCGGTTATCGCCAATAAAATTCCGTACACATCACCAAAGTCATCCATCACTTGTGGCGGGTTCACGCCGGGAGGAAGTTGTCCCCGTGCATCGTTCACTTTTCGGCGCAGCTCATCCCATATCTGGGGAAGATCATCGGAACGATATTTGGGTTTCATTTTAACCGTGATCTGTGAAAGGCCACGACTGGAAATAGAGCGAACTTCATCGACATAGGTAAGCTGCTGTACCGCTTTTTCAAGCGGATAAGTGACCTCTTCTTCAACCTGCTGCGGCGTTGCACCAGGATAGCTGGTGATGACCATTGCATCTTTAATGGTAAAGGCCGGATCCTCTAAACGCCCTAGCCCCAAAAACGCGATGGTACCCCCAATCAAAAAGATCAGTGTAATCATCCAACTGATCACTTTGTTTTGAATAAAATAACCTGCCACGCCTTGCTTCATGATCTCTTTTCCTCTTGTGACGCGAGCTGTACGGTTTGCCCATCGGCCAGTTGATTCGCGCCGTCAACAACAATGCGATCACCCTGTTTCAACCCTTCAACCACTTCAATCCGGTGACCGTGAATGCGCCCCATCTCAATCTGCTGCTTGTGCACGGTATTGTCCTCAGCATTCAAGAGCCATACATAACTGTGCTCGCGATCAAGCGGGTCACCATCTTGGTTAAACACCGCTTCTATCGGTATAGAGAGCCCTGTACGGGTTAACTGCAAGCCTTGACGAGAAATACTGACTTGAACGGGCATACCATCGAGAATGAATTGTTGCTCTGGCATCGGCATCGTTAAGGTCACCACAAAGGCACCGCTTTGCGGATCCGGCTCGGCGGTATATTCGTCGATCGATGCCTTGAAGGTATTGCCTTGTTGGGTTATCACTTCGGGAACCAACCGCGTTTGCACCGATTGCGTGTTCACACCCGCATTGCGACTAAACAAAATATCAGGGACTTGAATGCGAATGTCGGCACGTGTGGCATCGTGGATATTCATGATCGCTTGCCCCGGCGCAATGGTTTCAAATGGCTCCACGCTGACACGAGAAATAACGCCATTTTCCGGTGCTTTCAGCTCAACGTAGGATAAATGCAGCTTCGCCAGCGCCAACTCTGCTTGCGCAATTTCGCGCTGTGCTTTTAGCTCATCAAATTGTGATTGAGCCAACATACCTTGTTCAACCAAGGGTGCCGAGCGACGATATTGAGCATCCGCAACATCAAAGCGCGCACTGGCGTTCTCGACCGCTAAGCGATAGTCCGTTGGTTCAAGTCGCGCCAGTACATCGCCTTTCTTGACCAGATCACCCGCTTTTACGTTAATTTGCTGCACCTCACCGGGAACCCGAAACGCTAACGTTGCTTTATCTGCCGCGGCGGCCACCGCGGGGAAGGTAATACGTTCATCTTGTTGCTGATGGTGCACCGTAAAGGTTGTCACCACCGGCGTTGTCACCTCGCGAGGAGCTGACTCAGGCTGGCACGCCGAAAGTAGCAATACACCGAGCCCAATACCCAAGAGTTTTGTGATTGCTTTCATAGTCCACGCTCCTTCACCCAAGCTCGTACCCGATCGCCCTCTTGAAGCGCACTCGCGCCTGTCGCGACAATCACATCGCCATTTCCAAGGCCTTCGCTCACTTTGCCATCCTCTAAACGAATGGGCGTGAAAGACACAACACCTTGCGGGTCGACTCGCCAGACACCAAGATTTTCCCCTTTCTTGATCATTGCAGAGGCAGGAATGGAGGTCTCTGTATCTGTCGGTATGGTGACACTCACCTTCGCTGCCATTCCCGGCAAGACATTCACGGCTTGTGGCCGCATCAAGCTCACTGTGACGCGATAAGACGCTGTTTTCGTGTCCGCTTCTGTATCCATTTCCTTAAGCTGGGCAGGAAAGCGACGGTCGCCATACGCATCAAACGTCACAAATGGCGTTAACTGCTCCGCTTGCTGACTAAAATAATGGAAGTAACGCTCAGGTAACTGAAAGCTGACATTGATAATATCTTTCGACTGAATGTGGAGAACGGGCTCTTGAGCTCGGGCAAACTCATTGACCTCTTTCATTCGCAAAGACACGGTACCGGAATAAGGTGCTTTTAGCTGCGTATAATTCACATTCGTCTGCGCTTGCTCTAAACCCGCAGCTGCTTCACTCAAGGCGGAGCGCGCTTCGTCAAAGCGCTGCTCAGATATGACTTTGTCGTTATGTAGACGTTCTGCGCGATTGAACTGCACCTGAGCAAGTTGATACTGTGCCTTGGCCTTGTCTAGCTGCAGACGATATTGCTGGCTATCTAGCTCCGCTAAGCTATCGCCTTGATTCACATCCATACCTGCTTTCACCGGCATGCTCTCTATCACGCCTGATACACGAAAGGAGAGTAATGCCTTGTCATCGGCTTCAACTTGGGCGGGAAATTGACGGGTAATCCCTTCATGACCGATAGCTACCGTCAACAGCTTAGCGGGCCGAGCTGGCGTATCGGACGGTGCAGAGGTCGCCTGGTCCCCACAGCCACTAAGTAGCAAGGTGGCGGCGCAAACCATCACAGCACTTTTGTTCATCTGCCTTTCCTCACAATAAAACCTAGTACTCGACTCGAGAGGCAAGCACTAGGTGTTTGATTGGTCTTTATTTTTTAATCTAAGTTGACACGTTATCCATGCTAACGAGCATGACGGGATGTATCAAGGTGTTTCCGGTAGGCTCGAGACCTGCTCAACAATAGCTTGGGTGTGTTCACGAATTGTCGGTAAATAGTCCTTCAATGTTTCAGTATCATCTGTTTGTGATTTCTCAAGCTCCAAGCAAATCCCCGAAAGCGCATTCGCACCTATCATTGCCGCCGCGCCCTTCATTTTATGAGCGAGCTTCTTAACAGCTGCAACATCTTGCTCATCGAACGCCGCTTCCATTTTTTCTAAGTCATTGGTCTGATTATTCACATACTTATCAAGGATCATTTTCACCAGATCCATGCTATCACCCACCTGTTCTTTGACATGAGCAATATCGACGGGAGGCTCAGTAGATTCCATGGTTGCCGCTCCATTCACACGATGACCGGGATCAGGTTCAATACCTGTATTTATGTCTTTGTCAGACTCGCTGGTGTGTTTACCTGCCGCCAAAGCGTTTTCATCTAAGTCTTCCAAATCCAGCTCATCGTTATCGTGCTGATCGTCATAATGGACTGCATCGTTGCTGGAATAGAGGATCAGCAGCTCAATCAACTGATCTTTGCTAAAAGGTTTGGCCAAATGCCCATTCATACCAGCGTCCAAGCAACGCTCTGCGTCCCCCGACAACGCATTCGCGGTTACCGCAATAATCGGTGTGTGCTTATCAAATTCACGAATACGACGCGTTGCTTCAAAGCCATCCATTTCTGGCATTTGACAGTCCATTAAAATAATATCGAAAGGTGTTTTTTTATGCAGTTCAAGTGCTTCTTTGCCGTTCTCAGCCAGCGTACGCTTGCAACCCAGTTTGGCAAGAATAATATCGATTAAGTCTTGGTTGACTAAGTGATCCTCCGCGACCAAGACATTTAAATCAAAGCGAATATTGTCGTACTGCCCAACGACCGCAAGATTGTCATCAAGATCCGCCTCATCAGACGTCAGCACCCGATACAACTCGCTGTAATTAATCGGGCATGTCAACGTCTGCATGCCTGTATCGTGATGCCCATTGTGGCTAATGGCGATACTTTTAGCGACTTTGCCCACCAGATGCTGACAGCTCTGCATCTTGTCTTGATCAATCATCAAGGTTAGCTGTTCGCTATCTCGCGTATCAACTTGCGCCCCCTCAGTAACAGTGACAAACGAGACAGACAGGCGATCGAGATATGCTGCCAATGTTGTGGTGAGCAAATTATCTTCTGATACCAAACAGACTTGCTGAGCTTTCTCTTCTGCGCTCAGTTCATAACCATCAAACAGTGTGTGCGGTGAGTCAGTGAAGGTAATAGGCACGGTAGACACAAAGGTCGTACCTTTATTTTCTTCACTCCGAATAGTGATATCACCCTCCATCAATCGGAGCAATTTACGACATACTGGCAAGCCCAAACCTGTCCCTTGATAAGAGCGCGAATACGAGTTATCCACCTGAGTAAAGTTTTCAAAGATAGCCTCATGGCGATCTTCTGGGATCCCGATCCCCGTATCTTCCACTTCCATGACAAGATTCGTGACTTCGCCATCTTTCGCTTGATACAAGCGAACATAAATATGCCCTTGCTTAGTAAACTTCACCGCATTGCCGACTAAGTTGATAATCACTTGTTTATAGCGGACCGCATCGAGTTCAATATCACATGGCATACGAGGATCGATATAACAATGGAGTCGCAACTGTTTTTCTGCCGCTTTGGCAGTGAAGATGCTCAAGGATTCGTGAACAAGATCAGCCACATTGAGTACTTGTTTAGAGAGCGTCATTTTACCGGCTTCGATTTTGGTCAAATCGAGCACATCGTTGATGATGTTTAATAGTGCGGTAGAGGAATGCTGCAAGGTGTCGACGAAATAGCGCTGCTGTTGCGTCAGTGGCGTCTCAATCAATAAATTCGACATCCCTACAATGCCATTCATCGGTGTGCGAATTTCATGACTCATCATCGCTAGGAAATTAGTCTTTGATTCATTGGCGCGTTCCGCTTGTTCTTTCGCTCTCGCCATCTCTTTAGAGATCATGTCGTTCAAGTTTTTCTGTTGAACAAAATGAATCATTGAGCTCAGGCTCGACAAAATCGGATCGATCCAGCTTTGTAACTCATCATCATAGGTGGTTGATTCATCGAACAAACAAACCACCCCTACAAGTTGGTTCGACATGTACAGCGGTAACCCTAACACATTGATGATCATTTTTTGGTTATTGCCCGCAACACCCGCCATTTGCAGGCTCCGTTTACTTTGCTTGGTCTCAATGATTTCAACCAACAAGTTACGAACAAACTCATCGCCTACGTAACCATTTTGGATCAGGCGAGTCTGAGCAAGCACATGATAAGGTAAGCCCGCATGATCGGGTTCGTCATTGCCTCCTACTTCAACAATAATGCCATGATTGCTTTCACCAATACGCAGCAAGATTTTGAGCACATCATGGAAGCTTTTACTGAAATCCTCTCGAATCAGAAATTTGTCTTGCAAGCTCTTCATAGCGGAGAACAGCTCCGCCCCTTTAGAGACTTTTTGTTTATCGAGGTGTTGTTCGGTGATATCGCGAATAATGGCTACATTAAGCGCGCGTGGATCTTCGTCTTTGATGGGGGTAGATTTCACCTGCACCACTCGCTCTCCGTTCTCGGTTTCTATTTCATAAGAGCGATTAGTCTTGCCATTCAAATCGTAAAGTGCCTGTGAAAAATAAGCGCGCGAGTTGGGCTTAACACGTGACACAATGGCTGACAATGTGATGGCTTCATCCGGGACAGACTCAAGCTCAAACAGCCGCTTAGCCGAGTCGTTAATAGTAATGATGGAATGTTTTTCACCCAGCACCAAAAGTGCATCGGTATAACTATGAATAACAGTATCGAGGTAGGCGCGGCTTTGCTCTGCTCGGCTGATTTGCTTAGCATATTTCCAAATAAAGAAAACCACCAGCAAGTTCAGCAGAACGATTTGGGTCGTCGTCCTTAATATCTCAGTATTAAGTTCCTTATCAATATATCGACTATCTCGATAAATAATCAAATCACCCACTTTAATCGAGCGACTGCGATCATCGTATTCAAGTGGAATTGTCAACTGACTCAATTCAGAATCTGCGCGCGTCCCTTTTGAATCCGTAACATAACGAAACTGACCATTGGCATCGATAAGCTCCAATCGATGGACATAGCGGGAGCCCATTTCACTATTAAGATCGTTTTGGACATTCTCAAAATCATAGTTCCACATTAGTGTCGGCAAACGCTGTTTTAGCCGTTGGCTAATGGATGTCAAATCCTGATTCATATCCGACTCTAAGCGTGATTTCGCAACATAATAGTTATAAAAGCCAAATCCACCTAGCAGCAGTGTTGCCAACACAATCAAAACGATAGCTAAGCGCATTCCCACTCGATTCATACTTATACCTGCATGGTTGCGGCTAGTGTTTGCGTTTGCTCCCGCGCTTTCTCAAACGCTTTCAACACGATACGCTCTTTTAGTGTGAGTTTTTCACAGCGTTTCGACACCCAATCCCAATGAGCATGTTCGATATGCTTGCATAATTCCAACAAAGCGCCGTAGTGGCCATGTTGTGACAACAAGGCTTGCTTAGCTTCCTTACTCAAATCGAGATGACTCACCACATCTTCCATCGGGCACCCCAACATGGCATCTAAAAAAGAAAAAGCACCAACCAGAAAACCTTCATCAGCATCGAGTCCTTTCAACATGGGGGCAGTTTGTTGCATAAAAATTGCGCGCAAAATGGCAGCGTTTTGCAAATGTAAACACTCCTGATGATTCATGTTGGACATGATTAAGAGAGAGATTAGTCGGCGCAATGATTCTAAACCGAGGTAAACGACCGCTTGTTTAGGATTAGAAATGCTCTTTTTCTTGGACTTGGCCAATACATTGGCGCTGGTGACAACTTTATAAAGCAGGGACACATCACGCGATATCACGTCGGTGATTTCGTCAATGTCATAGGGGCTTCGATTGATTATTATACAGGCATCCAGCAAGGTAATGACGGATGGTGCAACATCACCTTGACGACGGATGACGGGCTGTTCAAAAAAGTAGCCTTGAAACAAGCTAAATCCAAATTGCTGCGCCAGTGTAAACTCTTCTTGCTTCTCCACTTTTCGAATTAAAAAACGGATATCAGGATAATCAGAGATGGTTCCAACCCAGCGCATGGGGTCGTCACGATCCATATCTACACTCACAAGATTAAACAAGTTGATATGCTCCATCCAGTGATTTGAAAACACTGCACTGGATGCGAGTAACATAAAGCCCGCTTTTTTATAGGCTCTAAGCTTATTTAATAGGAGAGGCGAGGGTTTTGTTTTCTCACTGATACAGATTACAAGACGCGTCACCGGCATCGAAAGTGGTAACTCGTCAAGTAAGGCTGTTTCGGAAAAGCTCACCACATAACGCAACTGGTCGTCCAATTCATTGCCAGACAGGAAGTTGGCACTTAGTATTCTTGATGTGGCTGTGTCTTCATCAATTGACGGAAACTTGTTTTCTAGGCCTTCACGGAAAAGCAGCTCACTTCCCCAGTGCTGCTGTCGATCATCGAAAATAGGCTGACACGAAAAAAAGGTTTCACTCACGATGTTAACCCCGCAAATTAGATCCCTTTAATAAACGTAGACTAATCGCGCCAACCCTGATGATTTTTTCTGATTGAACTGAGTAAGTTAAGCGCTAATCGCATCTAACCGATAGCCGCGCCGTATCGCGCCGTATTACGGTATTTGCATCTCCGCCGACCCAAGCACGTTGATGACCTTGCGCATCGACTTTGACCACAGCAGACAGTAGCGATCTCGCCCCAATATGTTCACCCTGCTCGAAAACAAACCGATTGTGCGTACCCTGATACTCAGTCAAGTACGCCGCTAGGGCGGCAGCGGCGCTTCCGGTAGCCGCTTCTTCATCCACCCCGACCAAAGGCGCAAAGTTTCGACAACACGCAGTGATATCCGACTCGTGGGGAGATAAGGCAAACGCATGCACCCCAACGCAATCGTACGCCTCCGTCAGCGCAATAACCGCCTCCCTGTCTTGTGACATCCGGGCGAGTGCATCGAGGGACGCAAGCGGCAGAATGATACTGGGTCCACCCGCGGAGACGACTTTGACAGGCAATCCAGTCGATAGGATATCTTTACTATCTATGTGAAACGCATCGGCAATCACCTTTTCATTCGGCCCGTCACTGATAACTGGAATTGCCGTCTCAAAGTTAACTTTTCCCGAATCCAAGATGGAAACTCGCAGGACGCCAGCCCCAGTTTCTTGCGTGTAATCGCCAGCCTCAAGTGCACCCAACTGCCAAAGCGCAGAAAATGTTGCCACAGTGGCATGCCCACAAAACGCGACCTCATGGGTCGGGGTAAAGAACCGTAATCTGACATCAGCATGCTCGCTATGACAAATAAACGCCGTTTCTGGATAGCCGAAGTCTGTTGCAATCGCCTGCATTTGTGCATCATCCAACACATCTGCATGCCTAACAACACCGGCGGGATTCCCCCCCTGCCCTTGTGCAACGAATGCATTCAAGTGATAGAACTCAACAAATCTGTCCATCATTGCTTCCTCGCGATAGCCGCTGTGTGCGGGTTTCCATTTAAAGGCTAGCGTCGTTTAACACAACCCCCTGCACGCCTTGTGCTCCTTCCATCCTATGCGCTTATACTAAAGTATGACAATAAAAACTTGTGACATATGCCAGACAGGCACTAAATAAATCAGAGTATTAGGCTAAGACTACTCCAAAACGTGTGCCAACAGGCGTTTAAAGAAATCGCGAGAGGGCATTATCTTCATGAACACTTTAGACGGTTAACTACGGCATAAAGTGACCATTAT
The DNA here is from genome assembly GCF_001996085.1 of Salinivibrio sp. PR5. Taxonomy (NCBI): domain Bacteria; kingdom Pseudomonadati; phylum Pseudomonadota; class Gammaproteobacteria; order Vibrionales; family Vibrionaceae; genus Salinivibrio; species Salinivibrio sp. PR5. The sequence continues at coordinate 32,222 of NZ_MUFK01000026.1, read as the reverse complement.
GCCAGCGAACAATCATCAATCAGGCACGCGATAAACCAAGATATGGTAGGCTTGTCAGTAAACTTTTTAATACCGTATGAGATGTAAACTTATGGACCCTTTACAGCATATTGCCGATGACGCACCCGAGCATGAGCCGGAGACCTTGCCATCACTCGACGAACAAAAAGCGATTGTGGCAAAACTCAAAGCCCTTGAGAAGAAAGGTGAGCTCACTGACGAAATTCTCGCGCAGTATTTTGCCGTTAAGCAAAAAGACACAAGCGATGAAGAAGAGTAAGAACAACACGAAAACGTGACCGCGTCACTTTTAAAATTTATCTTATTCTACGACGAAAATGCCGAGAGATGATAATGAAAGGCATTAGCGGCGCAGGGTTGACACTTGCGTGGCTGGGATAGACAGAAGATTATCGACACTGATACGCCCCGAGATCACTCTCGGGGCTTTTTTTGGTTTACTCAGGGGCAATGCCGTCGGTTTTCGCCGCACAAATAAAATCATTTTTGTGCAGGCCTTTAATCTTATGCGACCACCAAGTCACGGTCACTTTACCCCACTCCAGCAAGATAGCGGGATGGTGGCCTTCTTGCTCAGCCAGCTCAGCCACTTGGTTGGCAAACGCCCACGCCAACTTGAAGTTGCGGAAGGTGAACTCACGTTCGAGCTGATCAATCCCATCTCGTGTTACTTTGCGCCACTGCGGAATGTCTTTAAGCAGCGCCGGCATTTCCTCAGCACTGACCAAAGGGGCATCAATATTACAGGCTTCACATTTCAACTCAGTTAGTTCAGACATGTTGCGTTTCCTTTTGCTGTTCTGTCTTTTTCGGTTTGGGCGGGAACAAAGGCGCATGAAGGCCTAGTTCCATCGCTTGATGCACATCAGCAATCAAATCACGTTGACTGATGGCAAATAAATCGTCAATCGACTCAATGGTAAAGTAAATGGGTTGCATGATGTCAATCCGATATGGCGTGCGCATGACATCCATCACTTCTAAAGGCTTACGTACCGCTTTGTCGCTATTAAAGGCGTACTCAGTCTCCGCCGGCGAAGACAAGATCCCGCCGCCATAAATACTACGGTTGCCTTGCGAGTCACTGAGCAAACCAAACTCGACCGTAAACCAATATAAGCGTGCAAGATAAACGCGCTCTTTGGGCGTGGCCTTTTGACCTAGCTGACCGTACATATGGGTAAACTCAGCGAACGCTGGGTGAGTCAACATCGCACAGTGACCGAAGATCTCGTGAAAGTAATCCGGCTCTTGCAAATAATCGAAATCGTCTTTAGTGCGCAAAAACGTCGCCGCAGGGAATTTCTTATCCGCCAGCAAAGCGAAGAACTGGTCGAAATCAATCAATGCAGGTACAGGAGCCACTTGCCAACCTGTTTCTCGCATTAACACGGCATTCACATCTGGGATCTGGGGCACCGTGTCATGCGGCAAGTCGAGCATTCGCAACCCGTCGAGATATTCCTGACATGCTTTGTCCTTGATACATGCAAGCTGCCGTGTAACTAGCTGGCGCCATACATCGTTTTCTTGTGCCGACCAGGCTACACGACCCAGCTCATCAACTGGTTTGGATTCGTATTTACTCTGTTTCACGTTCACCGCCTTGTGTCGTTGTCTGGCGTAAAAATCGCGCGTAAACAGCGGCCCTTAGCCTTACGCAATGTCTCCGTTACTCACAGATTACGTCGACTTTGCAGAGAAAATCATCTCCTCCCCGCGGTTTTAATTTTACCTTTGCGTAACATTTATTTTACATTACACATCCGAAAGGCTGCTGCTTTAGGCAATGCTTAACCCTCGAGGGATCCGCGTGCTTGCATAGCTCGTAGGATCTTAAAAAGACCTAACTGCAAGGACGAGTGATGAATTTACAACTGAGCGAACTGATAAATTACGACAACATTGACAAGATTCAGATCCGTGGCATTGATGGCATGTTATATCAAGCCATCGCCTTTTTGCGTCACGGCGATGCGGTAGAGCAGAAGCTAATTTATCAAGGCGATAAACCCTATTTATCTCGCAGCTTGCTGGCGGTAAAAGATGAGTTTGAATGGGTTAATGCCGCGCAATACGTGCTAGTCACTGACACGGCATATGATGAAATGATAGGGCTTGGCACGGAAAAACCATTGTCGTCCCTAGAGCAGCCATTGCATTGGAAATAACTCAACAACGCCCCAATCTACGGGGCAATTTCTTCCCCGTCCCACGCAAACAATCGACCCGTATGACGACTGTCGAAGCCATCCAACACCGACAACAAATAGCCAGCCGATTGAGCCGGGCTGAATAATTTACCGGGCTTAACATTGGCTTGGAATGGCGCGGATAAACGACTATCGACGGTCCCCGGATGCAGGCCAACCACGGTTAATGATTTGTCTTGGCGGCCAAGCTCGATGCTCATGCATTTGATCAACATGTTCACCGCCGCTTTGCTTGCACGGTAGGCATACCAACCGCCCGCACGATTATCACTGATACTGCCCACCCGCGCCGACAAGATGGCGATCTTCGCCTCAGCGTTGCGTTTCAATTTGGGCGCGAGGTGTTTGCTCAATAGCAGCGGCGCGACGGCATTCACATCAAAAAGCTGATGCATGGCCTCACTGCTGCACGCCGCGAGCCGCTTTTCTGGGCTGACCGCATCGTCATGCAACATTCCCGAGGCAATGATCACCGCATCTAAGCTGTTGTCGTCGATGTGCTCGGCCGCTGCTTGGATTGATGCTTCATCGCAAATGTTTACCGCCACAGGCACCACCTTTTCACTTATCTCAGCAAGTGGCGCGGGGTGACGCCCTAGGGCGAAGACTTGCTGAATGGATGGCTTGTCGAGCAATGCGCGGCAAAAAGCTTCACCAATCGCGCCACCTGCGCCGACAACCGCCACACGCTGCATGGAATCACTGTTCATTCTCTTGGCTCCTCAAACAAAAAGAGATGCAAACTGCATCTCTTTAGTTAGGGATAAGGCGATCCTGTCGATCACCGTGTGTTAAAACTATAGCTTACGTAGCACAACCATTAGGTAGAGTCCGCCAATCAAGGAGGCAATGATCCCAGCTGGCATTTCTTGCGGATATAACCATTGTCGTCCGAGCCAATCGGCAAACAGCATCAATCCCATGCCAATCAATCCGGCGGTGATCATATGCGCCCGAGCATTTTTCGCTCCCCAACTGCGCGCAATATGTGGCGCCATCAAGCCGACAAAACTGAGCGGCCCCACCACCAAGGTAGCACTGACGGTCATGACCGCGACGAGGGCCAGCAACAGCATGCGGGCACGCCCTACCTTAACCCCCAACGATTGAGCCGTTTCGCCACCGAGCGGCAAAATATCGAGCCAACGCTGGCACATTAATCCTAGCGCCACCAGCACGGCGGCAACCAAGGCCAGTGTGGTCACCGTACTGTCAGTCACATAGTAGGTTGAACCTGAAATCCACGCGAGCACTTGATACGCGCGAGGATCGCCACCTGCCATCAAGAAGCTTTGTACCGCTTGCATCAGTGCGGCTATGGCGACGCCTGTAAGCAATACCTTTTCTGGCTGAAAGCCGGTTTTGCGATTAAGCAGCACAATCAACGCCAAGGTCGCCCCCGCACCGATTAAACCACCGACATATAAGCTCAGCATAGATGCGCCCATGCCAGCAAAAATGGTGACAATCAGTCCCAGCGCCGTACCAGCACTGATCCCCATCACTTCAGGGCTCGCCATCGGGTTAGCACTCAAACGCTGAAGCACGGCACCCGCAACAGCAAGCACACCACCCGCCAATGCCGCGGCCAGCAACCTTGGCAAGCGCCATTCCAACAAAGACCAATCGCCACTGAGCGCCAGCCACTGCCAGCCCTCACTTTGACGCGATACGGTGGCAAAAATCACCGCACCCAACACCAGTAACATCAGCGTTCGGCCTAGTGGCCAATCCTGACGTGGTGCGGACGTACCGGCATGCATTTGTTGGCGTTGACGATTCCCCAGTGACACCCGTGGTAACAACCACAAAAGAAGAGGCGCTCCCAAGGCTGCCGTCGCCGCCCCCGTGGGCACCATCATAGCCCGGCGACCGGGTAACAGCTGGACAGCCAAATCAGTAGCTACCAACATCAAGGCGCCTAAAATCATCGCTAGGCCCAATCGGGTGATGAGCTTGCGTGCGCCACATAAGCGCGCAATCGCGGGCGCGGCAAGACCGACGAAGCCAATCACGCCAATCAAGCTAACTACCCACGCGGTCAGAAGAACCGATAGCCCTAGAGCAATCACACGGATTTTCGCCAGTGATACGCCCAAGCTTTTCGCCCCTTCATCCGAAAGACTCAAGACGTTGAGCGGCTTTAATAAGGCAAGGATCAACACGACCGCCAATCCAATACGCGGCAGTAAGGCTTGCACACTGTGCCAGTCGGTTTGTACCATCGAGCCCGCGCCCCACACCATCATGCCGTGTAGCGCTTCTTGATTCATCAACAGCAGCACGGTGCTGAGCGCGCCGCAGTAAAGGTTTAAAATCAAACCCGCGATCACCACTACGGTGGGCGATAGGCCCCGTCGCCATGCCAGCGCAAACACCACCAGCATGGTCAGCACCCCGCCAGACATCGCCACCATCGCGCTCGACCAAGTCAGTAGCCAAGGGGCATAAAGCGTCGCAAGCATCAGCGCCAAGCTAGCGCCATTCGCCACCCCCAGCGTCGAGGGCGAGGCCAAGGGGTTGCGCAACACTTGTTGCATCAAGGTACCGGCCAGCCCCAAACACGCCCCCGCCAGCAATGCAGTGACCAAGCGCGGCCACCAGGTTAAATGCATCACAACGCCAATCGACGCACTGTCATCCAGCGACCACAGCGACTGCCAGAGCATGGATGCATTCACATTCCACTGCCCCAACTGAGTGGAGGCGAGGCTTAACAGTGCCGCCAGTAACGCCAAGGGCACCCATAACAGGTTCAGTTTCATGCCTGCCCTCCTTGCTCGGTCAATGCCGCGGTCACAAGGCGGGCAAAACGTAACGCCGACGGAATCGCGCCAAAGCTCCATACCGGATCAATCATCAATGGCGTATGCCCCGTGCGTTTAACCAAATATTGCCAAAACATATTGGTCTGAAGAGTTTGCTCGACGCCCGCGGGGAGTGGGCGCACAATCACTAGTTGCGCATCAAGGTCTAGCAGCTCGCGGGTGGAGACCATGCTAAATCCCCAACTGTTGGTGGTATTTTGCCACGCGTTGCTGAGCCCCAATTCACTGATTGCGGCGTGATACAAGCTGTTCGTCCCAAACACCCGCACATGGTTGGCGTCAAGAAATTGAATCATCAGCAGCGGTGGTTGTTCGCCGGGAATGGTATCGCGCAGGCTCGCTAATTGCTGTTTCGCATTGGCAATCAAGGTTTCACCGGCCTCCGGACGGTTGGCCTCACGTGCAATTTGGCGCGTCACGGTTTTGAGCGACGCCCAGCTTAGGCCGCTTTCATACAGAGGAATTGAGCTGACCGGCGCAATGGTGCTTAGCTTGGGCTTCATCGCCTTAAAAATGGGCGAGATCAGAATTTTATCGGGGTGAAGCTCGGCCAAACGCTCCATGTTCGGCTGGGTGCGAAGCCCAATATCGACGGTTTTTTCTGGAATGGGCGGGGCTTTCACCCACGAATTGTAATCCGCCTTTTGCGCGACCGCGACGGGCGTCACTCCCAAGGCCAACAAGGTTTCAGTTTGAGTCCAATCCAGCGAGAGAATACGAGGCGACGCGCTGACGCTCGCGGACATCATGGCCGCAGTCAGCCAGACCACAAGCGTCAAAAAAGAGGACTTGATCATACCGGCGATAACTCCCCCGGCATGGCAACCGCATAACCGGCGGTATGATCGGCAATCGGCATCTCAATACCATAAATCGATTTGAGGGCCGACTCTTGAAACACATCGCTAACCGCGCCTTGAGTCAGGACTTGCCCGCTGTGCAGCGCGACAATCTCATCACAAAAACGCGCCGCCATATTAATGTCGTGCACCACGATAATAATGGACTTATCCAGCTCTCGGCTGAGTTTGCGCACCAAGGTCATCACTTCAACTTGGTGGGCCACATCCAGTGCAGATAGCGGCTCATCGAGCAGCAAGTAACGCGTTTGCTGTGCCAGCAGCATCGCAATCCACAGCCGTTGGCGCTCGCCGCCCGATAAGGTATCGACCAAGCGCTCGGCATAATCTTGGGTACCAGTGAGCGCCATTGCCTCGTTAATCACTTGGTGATCGGCTTTGGTCAACCGCCCCAGCAAACCATGCCAAGGATAGCGACCAAAACTGACCAACTCATACCCGGTCAAGTTGTCTGTTGCCGGTAAATGCTGTGGCAAATACGCCACCTCGCGCGCAAAGGCTTTTTCTGACCATTTCGACAAGGGCTTTTGGTCTAATGCGATCTGCCCGCTGCTGGTTGCCTGTTGCTGCGCTAACAACTTTATCAGCGTCGACTTACCCGAGCCATTATGCCCGACCAACGCACAGATTTTTCCCGGCGTAAACGACAAGCTCACCTTATCGAGTAACACTTTTCCGTTGACGGCAAACGCAACGTCCTTTGCCTCTAACATATCTCGATCCTACTATTGCAAACACAAGCGCGTAGCACTTGCCCGTTATCTCTGAGAGCGGTAATTTTCCGATGCTTAAAAGGCAAATGCAAACCATTTTGATTTCGCTTTGTATGCTTAGCGCTTGTTAATGAGAGAAATTAGACCTCAACCAAGTCACTATTAGGGATCCAAGCGTCATTCAGCCTCGTATCGCCAATGGGTAAATATAAATTGTTGTATCAACTTTCGAGAGCCCTATGTCCGCGCCCATCAGCCTTGTATGGCTAAAACGCGATTTACGCCTGCGGGATCATGCCCCTTTACAAGCTGCCATTGCCGCGGGGCGTCCCTTGGTGATTTTGTACCTGTTTGAGCCACTGCTGCTTAACGATCCGCACCATAGCGAGCGCCACTGGCGATTTGTCTGGCAATCGCTGTGCGATCTTAATCAACAGCTCGCACCACTGGGCGGTCACGTCACCATTTGCCAAGGTGACGCACTCACCGTTTTCGACGCTATCCACAGGCAACAGGCCATTGGTGCGGTGTACAGCCATCAAGAAATTGGCGTCGACGCGACATTTTCTCGAGATAAAGTGGTGTCGAACTGGCTGGAGACCCATCAGATCCCATGGCATGAATATCCCACTGGGGCGGTGATCCGCGGCGCGAAAGATCGAGTTGATTGGGACGCAGAATGGCAAAAGGTGATGCGCGCCCCTCTTGCCGATCCCGATTGGCAACAAGCGCGCTGGCTAGACACATCACTCACGCTACCCGCGCTCGGTCACCACAATTGGGATTCTCCTGCGCCACGCTTTCAGCCCGGCGGCCCGAGTTGGGCGTATAAAACCTTACAGTCTTTTTTCCGCGAGCGCGGACAACGCTATCAACGTCACATCTCTAAACCGCTCGCCAGCCGCAAAAGCTGTACGCGGCTGTCACCCTATCTTGCATGGGGTAACATCAGCTTGCGCGAGATGTATCAAATCACCCTCCTCCATTGGCAGAAAAAGGGCTGGCGGCGAGCGCTGGTCGCTATGGTGTCGCGTTTGCATTGGCACTGTCATTTTATGCAGAAATTTGAAAGCGAGCACCACATGGAGCATCGGCCCGTCAATCGAGGCTACTTACATTTTGAGTACGCAAACGGTCCGCAGAGCGATGCGCATCTGCTCGCATGGCAACAAGGTAATACCGGTTATCCGCTCGTCGATGCTTGTATGCGTTGCCTACACGTCACTGGCTATATCAACTTTCGGATGCGGGCGATGCTGGTCAGCTTTTTAACCCACCATTTGTTGATTGATTGGCGCCGCGGTGTGCATCACCTCGCGCAGTTATTTCTCGATTTTGAGCCCGGTATTCATTATCCCCAATTTCAAATGCAAGCTGGCGTGACAGGCGCCAATACCTTGCGTATTTATAACCCAGTGAAACAATCGCAGGAGCAAGATCCCGAGGGGGCATTTATTCGTGAATGGTTGCCCGAGCTTTCTCCCTTGCCCGACAGTTTGATCCACACCCCATGGCAAATGACCGACATGGAAGCGATGATGTACGGGGTGGTGCTTGGCGAAGACTACCCGAAACCCATTGTCGATATCGAACAAACAGGCAAACGGGCGCGAGATATTTTATGGTCGTTTCGTCAACAAGACGCCGTTCGTATCGAGAAAGCACGGATCCTCGCCACCCATGTGCGTCCAGACAGCCCTGAGCGAACAAACAGCGCTGAGCACGCAAACAAGCGCACTCAAAAATCACGTTCGCCTGCTGCTCAATCTATTGGAGGCAACCCAGATGGCGCATAAAAAGCCACATCTTCCCAGCAAGGTATGTTTGACGTGCGAACGCCCGTTTACGTGGCGTAAAAAGTGGGCGCGCTGTTGGGACGAAGTTAGGTATTGCTCTGACCGTTGCCGTCGCGAAGGTCGTCGCCATGCGCGAGCGGCGACGCACTGAACGCATCTAACAGTGAATTCAATTTCGGATGTACCCACTGACGTTTAATTGATACCGCATAAAACGGCTCATACACACTCGGCAGTAAAGCGTAGCGGGTGAGCATGCCACTATCTAACTCATCGCGAACCACCACCTCGGGCATCACCGCTAACGCATCATTGTCTCGGGTTAATAGGCGCAGCATCGCCATATCATTGGCTTCAGCCATGATGTAAGGCTTGAGTTGATACTGGGCAGAGATGGCATCAAACCCTGAGCGAATCGGGTTATCGCCATAAGGTAACACCCACGCTTGATGCTGGTAGCTGGCGTCTAAGGTCGGCGACAAGGCTTTACCCGGCCAACCAATCACGGCTACCGGCTGGCGAGCCAATTGCTGATACTGCCAAATCTGTTTATTGGTACCCCGCACCGCAATATTGGTTAGCGCCAAATCTAACTGGTGATCAGACAGCGCATGGAGCAAGCCGGTTTGATCCATCGACTGCAACACGTAGCGGCACTCTCGTTGATTAACCAATGGCTGAATAAACTGCTCGATAAAATTCCGCGACATGGTGGATAAGGTGCCAATGCGAATCGTGGCACTGGACAGGGCCCCGCCGCTGGATAGCAACTGCTCGAGCTCTTCCCCTTGGCGGAATATCTCTTCGGCATAGTTCATCGCTTGATAGCCACTTTCGGTCAACGTCAATGTACGACCTTGGCGCTCAAACAATTGCACCTGCATCGCCTGTTCAAGCTGCTTGATTTGCGACGACAGCGCCGACTGCGAAATATGCAGCTGACGGGCGGTCTGGGTCAGGTTCCCGTGACGCGCCACCTGCCAGAAATAATATAAATGATGGTAGTTGAGTCGGCTCATCGTTCTCTAAAACAGAATGAAAAATGATTTATTATGTATTTTACTTAACTGTAGTAAGTTTTCACAATGTATCTCATAACTATTGCTGTGAGGTAAGTCATGTTATCCCTATTTCTCGTCACCCCGCTCAAACTGGTGCTGCTCGCACTGGTTGCTCTTCTTGGCGGTGTTATCTGGCGATACAGTGCCACTGCGTTTGCAGGTGAAGCCGACAAACACCGTTTTCTTTCCTCTTTACTGCTCACCTTGTCGGCAGTCTTGTTGGTTTTAGTCAGCAATCACCTGTTGCTGTTTTGGCTCGCCTGGGTGGCGGTTAGCCTCTCATTGGGTCGCTTAATTCTTTTCTATCCGCATCGGCCTCGCGCCCAACTCGCGGCACACAAAAAAATGCTGCTCGCCCGCTTTAGCGAATTGCTACTCGGTGGCGCATTTTTACTGTTGTTTTTCCACTACCAAACCGCGCAGATTGACCAATTGATGTTTCAAGTCAGCCAGCAACCTCATACGCTGACTGTAAGCATCGCCGCCTTTATGTTGGTGGGCGTGGCGATTATCAAGTGCGCTCAACTACCCTTGCACGGCTGGCTCATTCAAGTGGTGGAAGCGCCAACACCTGTCTCTGCCTTGTTGCATGCTGGCATTGTGAACCTTGGCGGGATCTTATTGATGCTGTTCGCGCCAGTGCTCGCGGCGAGCCCCAGTGCCAGCTTGGCACTGCTGGTTATCGCGGGCGTCAGTACGCTGGTTGCTGGGCTGGTGAGCCTGACGCGCGTGAGCATCAAGGTAAAACTGGCGTGGTCGACCGTCGCACAAATGGGGCTGATGTTGGTCGAAATCGCCCTAGGTCTTTACGAGTTGGCACTGCTGCACCTACTGGCGCACTCTTTCTACAAGGCGTTCTCTTTCCTCAACAGCGGCAATGGCGTGAATCATTGGCTCGCCACCCAACTGGCTGATGCCTCAGTCCCGCGTCGTAGCCATTGGCTTGCCGCGATGGCCACCGCCGCCGGTTTGATTGTCGCCGTGCATCTGAGTGTCGGTATTTTAAATAGCTTGGCCGCCGGCTGGTTGCTGTGGATGGCGATGACCATGCTGCTATTACCAGCCTTTACGCGCCCAGGCGCTGCCCGCCCGACACGCGTGCTGTTCAGTAGCGTGTTTGCACTTGGCCTGCTCGGACTCTACGCCGCCATTAAACATAGCTTGATTGTGTTTGTCGCGGGCGGTAATGCCACCTACTTATTTGCCGATGCCTTTGCGCTGGTGCTGTTTATCGCGCTGTTTGCTCTGTCACTGGCGGTCCAGTACTGGCCTCACAAAGCGTGGGTGAATCGCCTATTTATTTGGCTGAACGCCGGCGCTTACCTTGATGAATGGGCGACGCGCCTAACACTCAAATGGTGGCCAAGTGCTTCTTTAATCCAACTACAAACGACCCAATGGCAACCGCATAAGGAGACGCGTTAATGATTGCGAAAACGCCCAATGTATCTGCATACCCTGAGTCCCTCGATGTGAGCGATTTTCGCGATGCCACACAGCAAGCAGTCGCCGCGATTGCGCCAAGCTGGCCGTTGGATCAAATGATTGCGGTGAACCCATGGTGGCCACAACGCTTTACTCCCGTGGAGCAAGTTTTTGCCGAACAAGCGGTGTTAAGCGGCCACTGTCCGCTAATGTCGTCGGCGTACTATCTGTCGCATTGGCAATCGCCGATTAGTGAGGCACACCTTGCCGAGGCCATTTCAACCTCTGGCAGCGCATTGACGGTAAGTGATTGTCTGCGTGCGCTGCGTAGTCATAGCAGTGACCTCCCGCGTTGGAAGCCATTAGCTGAGTTGTGTGACCGCACTCGAGAAGCACAAGAAGGCTTATCGTGGCAGCAAGAAATCCAGCAGCAAGTGAGCCAGTTTCTCGCGCTCTATCACCAATACCCACAACGTTTTGATGCCCAAGGCCAAGGCGGTGAGCACCTTTATCAATGCTGGTTGGATGTGGTGAGCCAAGATAAAGGCATTAAAACCCTCACTGGCGTGGATTTGCTTGCCGATTTCGCCGCACTACCCACCCAAATCGATGCATTGATCGCTGAAGCGGCCGACTTTTGGCAACCGACTCTTCACGACCAAGACGGTAACTTGGCCTATTGCCACGCGCTTATGCACGGTTTATCGGGTTGGGCAAGCTGGCAGGCTTGGTTAGATTGGCAGCAACAGCTCAGTGACAGTGAACAACAAGATCATGGCATGGGCCTATTCGCGATTTTACTCGCGTGGGATACAGTGCTGGCACGCTGGCTTGCTAAACATCGTGACGCAGCGTGGGCAAGCATTCGTCAGTCCATGCACCATCAAGCGGTGAATGTCCGCCATTGGTATCACCAAGCACAACAACAGCTCGCGCCCCTGTGGATTTGGCAACAAGCGCTGGAAATCAGTCAGCAGCGCCCTTGGGCACACGCCCTATCTGCGCAGGCCAGTGTCGACACGCTCGACACCTCCCCCACGCTTCAGGCTGTATTTTGTATCGATGTGCGCTCTGAGCCAATGCGTCGCGCATTAGAAGCGCAATCCGAACGGATTCAAACCCTTGGCTTTGCTGGCTTTTTTGGCTTGCCGATTGCATATCAGCCCACTGATAGCCATATTCATCGGCCACAACTGCCTGGTTTACTGGCGCCAGCGGTCACCGCCTCACAAACTCATGCTACCCCCGAACGCTGGTTGCGAATGACCAAGCTCGGCTGGCAGCGCAGCCTTGATGCGCCCGCTGCCAATTTAGGCATGGTCGAAGCCGGTGGCATGTTAAAGCTAGTGAGCTTGCTAAAACGCGCATTGCGCATTTCTGGCACCGAGAACCCGTTAAATCGACTCAGCCATACTGACAGTGATTGGGCGCTCACCCGTGACAATACACCGTTAACCGCAGCAGAAAAGGCCGAGCTAGGCGCTGGTATCTTGCGCGCAATGGGCATTGCTGATCAACTGGCCGATGCGGTCCTGTTGGTGGGTCATGGCAGTGAAACCTGTAACAACCCTCATGCAGCAGGGCTTGACTGTGGTGCCTGCGGCGGACAAACCGGCGAGGTAAATGTCCGCGTACTTGCACAGCTTCTTAACGATGCCGACGTACGTGATGCCATGGCAAAGCAAGGCGTGACGATTCCCGCCAGCACCCGTTTTTATGCCGCCATGCACAACACTACCACCGACGCACTGGATGTCTTTCACGCTCCCGAGCATGCGCAATGGCAAACTTGGCTGGTCAACGCAAGCGAGCAAGCACGTGCTACCCGCGCCAGTCAGTTTGATCAGGCGCCTACCCAGCCATCCAAACTCAAACGCTTCTTTGGTACACGGGCCAAAGACTGGGCGCAAATGCGTCCTGAGTGGGGACTGTGTGACAACGCCGCGTTAATCGTTGGCCCGCGCACCCTGTCTCGACAGATTAATTTGCAAGGTCGCAGCTTTTTACACGACTACGACATGCACAAAGACCGTGACTTTAGTCAGCTTGAAACCATACTCACCGCGCCCATGGTGGTGACCAATTGGATCAATCTGCAGTACTTTGCTTCTGTCACCGCACCGGAAAAATTCGGCAGCGGCAACAAGCTGCTCCACAACATCGTGGGTGGCCACATTGGCGTATTTGAAGGGAATGGCGGCGACTTACGAATTGGCTTATCGCATCAATCAGTGCACGATGGCCGTCGATATCGCCACCAGCCAGTGCGATTAAGCGTATTTATCGCTGCCCCTCGGGAGGCAATTGATAGTATACTTGCACGCCATGACGATATAGCCGCGCTGGCGAATCACGGCTGGCTGTACTTGATGCAAATTGATGCGCAAGGTGCAGTATGGCAACGCGATCGCTCGGGTCAGTGGTATCACCTGAACGTAGCAAAATAAAACGGAGCATGTCGTTGAAAACGCAACTTCTCTCAGCGCAGTGTTCAACGGACCTAACACAAGCCGCCGAGCTGCTAAAAGCCGGCGAACAAGTCGCGGTGCCCACAGAAACCGTGTACGGTTTGGCAGCGGATGCCAGCAATCCAGACGCCGTCGCGGGCATTTTTACCGCTAAAGGGCGACCCGCCAATCATCCTTTGATTGTTCATCTCGGTGACGTCGCATCGATCACCGAGTGGGCAACGCAAATCCCGGATGAAGCATATAAGCTGGCGAATGCCTTCTGGCCAGGGCCGATGACGCTGCTGCTGCCACGTGCCGAGCATGTTTCACCGGTAGTCACGGGTGGATTAGATACCATTGGGCTTCGCGTACCCGCGCAACCTGTGTTGTTAGACCTGCTTACCACTCACCAACTTGCCGTTGCCGCCCCGTCAGCGAACCCGTATAAAAAGCTCAGCCCCACCACGGCAGAGCAAGTGATGCATGGTTTAGGCGGAAAGATCGCTGCGGTGATTGATGGCGGCCCTTGCCAACATGGGCTGGAGTCGACCATTGTCGATCTTACCAAGCGTCCATTCCGCGTACTTCGCGCCGGTCCAATCACCGCTAGCGAGTTGAGCGCCGTGCTGGGTGAAACGGTCGACGCCCCTGAGCAGCACGACACCGTGGTGCCCGGCAATGTGGGAAGCCATTACCAACCCAATACGCGGTTGCAGATGGTGGCGGCAGACTTGTCTGATCTCCCTGCGCCCCATCCGGAAAAACGCGCAGCCTTGCTTCACTTTGGCGACGCCCCAACACGGGATGATCTGGTCTGTATTGCCATGCCAGATGACGCTGCACGCTACGGGCAAGCGTTATATCACCAACTTGCCCAAGCCGACCAACTGGGCGTCGATGAGATCTGGCTCGCCCAGCCTCCTCATGGCGAAGCATGGCTTGCCGTGCATGATCGCCTACGCCGCGCCGTTAGCTAGTTTTTGACGCACGCATTCGCATAAAGCTTGCCGTTGCACTGGCACACACAGTGCCCGCAACGGTAAGCGTTGCCTCCAACTGACTCATTCCATGTTTCGCTTTTACACACCATGCTCGTACCTCCGCCTCAACCGCAATGGGCACTGGATGGTGATAGCGAATATTAAGTGACGCTGTCACACTTTGCGGGGCAAACAAAAAGGTACAATGGGTCAACGCCGCATCTAAAAGCGTGGCAATCACCCCACCGTGTAGCTGATCTTGATACCCCTGCCAAGTGCTTTCTAACCATACTTTTGCGCTCACTGCAGTTTCATCATCTTGGTAAAATCTAAGATTAAACAGCCCATTGTCACTACAAGCCACACACTGATGATGCGACCGTGGCGGCATCACACGTAATTCAGTCATGGCAACCGCAACCCTGTCCACTGGCGTGACCGCCTTTACCTTGCCTATTGCCACATCCGCGATGCTCAGAACCTAACCCACTTCGTTTAGAACCACACCCGCACATTCGATCAGCACGACACGCTCCTTTCCGAAGTTGGGATTGCTGCTTCATTCGCTGCAACGCCGGTCGTCCTTGACTCGCATCCGTAAGCGGTTGCCAGTACGCAGGCGATAACCACTGAGTGGGATTTAGACGACCATTGGTTAACTGATACACATGTAAGCCAGCATCAAGTAATCCCGCTAACGCATGCTCGCCAATATGGCGTGTCACCACACGCGTTACTTGGTTAGCTTTCAGCATCGCTATCAAGGCGTTTTTGGCACCGCAACCTTCTGTTACACGTGGGTTGGCGAACTGAACGAGTGCTTGGCCATCGTCGTCAAACAGCGCAAAGTGTTCGGCCTTCATAAAATGCCCAGCCGGGCGGTCTTGGGTCATCGCAATAGCAATTGTCATCTTCCGTTCTCTCTTTATATAAATAGCATATGCCAAAAATACGCTTTATTTGTGGCATATGCAATAAATGAGATTAAAAGCGACAAAGAATATTGCATATGCTTGACATATGCCGCGCAAAAATTATACTGAAAAGAGATTAAGCACACGCCTGCCGACCGAGGACCCTATGAGAACAATATCCATTTTTAAAAATGGCAAGAACCAAGCGGTACGCTTGCCAAAGGATTTTGAGTTTGACGGTGTTAATGAGCTTGAAATTCATAAAGAGGGGGATGTCATCACCTTACGCCCAGCTCGACCAAGTTGGCTCTCATTTGGCGAGATCGAAAAGGCTGATAGTGATTTCATGACCCATCGCGAGGAACTGATCAAAGACGAGGGGCGTTTCAACTTTGACTAATAAAATCAACTACATGCTTGATACATGTATTTGTTCATTCATTATGAGAGAGCAACCCAAAGCGGTGTTGAAAAAGCTTCACACTGTTGTCGGCAATCAACATCGCATTGTTATCTCAGCCATTACCTATCAAGAAATGCAATACGGGTTGTTAGGAAAAAAAGCATCACCAAAACATGCCGTGCTTGTTGATGCTTTTCTTCAGCGAATCGATGAGATTTTACCTTGGGACAAAGCCGCCGTTGACGCGACAACTGCAGTTAAGCGCAACCTAATGAATAAAGGCACCACTATTGGCGGAAACGACACCGCGATTGCCGGTCACGCCATTGCGACTGGTTGTGTGCTAGTCACAAACAATACGAGGGAGTTTCAGCGTGTTGAAGGACTGAAACTTGAAGATTGGGCTTAATAGTGCTGACGTAACGACGGCTCATGTCGAATTACTCTTCTGACTCAAACACCAAGGCTTTGCCTTCTACAAGGCAGGCGGTGGTTTTGGACCGGGCGCGTTTAACCAGGTTGGCTAACGTTTGACGAGAGACGCCCATGACTTCCGCCGCTTGCAGTTGCTGCATACCTTGATGATCAACAAGACGCATGGCTTCGAACTCATCCAGACCAATGGTCACCGTCTCTAGCTCACTGAGTGGAATGGCGTTGGGTTTAAAACAGTTGGTATGGGGTTTCCCGCAGATACGGCGGGGCATTTTAGGACGCGGCATAGGGTCTCCTTTTTTGCCTATGCTAAGTGAGTTTTTTGCTTATGCCAACAAAAAGGGATGCCAGCGCATCCCTTTTCTATTTATTGCTATGGACAGTGACTTAGTCTGTCACGTTACACGTCGTACGTGGTAGACGCGGTATTACCGCCGGTACCTGTCCAGTTGGTGTGGAAGAACTCACCGCGCGGCTGATCGATACGCTCATAGGTATGGGCACCGAAGTAGTCACGCTGTGCTTGCAGCAAGTTCGCGGGCAAGCGTGCCGTGGTGTAACCATCCAAGAAGGTCAGCGCTGAGGTAGTACATGGCATTGGGATACCGGTTTCCATCGATTTCGCCGCCACTTTACGCCATGCCGCCAAGCAGTTATCCAAGATCCCTTTAAAGTACGCGTCTGAGCCCAAGAAGGCCAAGTTAGGATCCTTATCAAACGCATCACGGATATTACCCAAGAAGGCTGAGCGGATGATACAGCCACCGCGCCACATCAGTGCGACGTTACCGTAGTTCAGATCCCAACCATTCTCATTAGACGCTTCACGCATCAGCATAAAGCCTTGCGCGTAAGAGATAATTTTTGACGCCAGCAGCGCTTGACGCAGCGCATCAACCCACTCGGCTTTATCGCCTTCAACCGGCTGGATGTGTTTTTCAAACAGCTTCTCTGCCGCGACACGCTGATCTTTAAGTGCCGACAGGCAACGAGAGAAAACCGACTCAGAAATCAGAGTGAGCGGAATGCCAAGATCCAGCGCGTTGATGCCGGTCCATTTACCGGTGCCTTTTTGGCCTGCAGTGTCGAGAATTTTCTCAACCAATGGCTCACCGTCTTGGTCTTTATAGCCCAAAATGTCTGCGGTGATTTCAATTAAATAGCTATCCAGCTCGGTTTTATTCCAGTCGGTAAACACCTGCTGCATCTCGTCATGGCTCATGCCAAGGCCGTCTTTCATGAACTGGTACGCTTCGGTGATCAGCTGCATGTCGCCATACTCGATACCGTTGTGCACCATTTTCACAAAGTGGCCGGCGCCATCACGTCCAACCCAATCACAGCATGGTTCACCGGCGTCGGTTTTCGCGGCAATGCCTTGGAAGATAGGTTTAACAGCTGGCCACGCTTCTTCAGAGCCACCCGGCATGATAGACGGTCCAAAACGGGCCCCCTCTTCACCGCCAGACACACCGGCACCAATAAAGTGAATGCCTTTTTCACGCAGTGCTGCCACGCGGCGGTTGGTATCTGGGTAGTTGGTGTTACCGCCATCGATAATGATGTCACCTTCGTCAAGCAATGGCGTCAGTTTGTCGATAAAGGTATCTACAACGGCGCCTGCACGAACCATCAGCATCACTTTGCGTGGTTTTTCGAGCTTTTCAACCAGCTCTTCTAACGAGTAAGCGCCAACAATGTTGGTGTCCTTCGCTGGGCCTTCCAGAAATTCATCCACTTTGGCCGCGGTACGGTTATGCGCCACCACTTTAAAGCCGTTGTCGTTCATGTTGAGGATCAGGTTTTGGCCCATGACCGCCAAACCAATTACGCCGATATCACCTTTCATCGTGCTCTCCATTAATTCTGTTCTGGTAATTTTTTTGCTGCCGCGGCATCGAGTACCCATTCCGTAGTGCCTTTGGCACTGCGGATATTGGCGGCAGGATATGGCAGTTGGGTAGGCTCGTGTGTGGCGATCTCATGCACGATCGCTTGTTTGCCTTCACCCAACACCAGATAACTGATTTTCTTCGCCGCGCGCAGCACACGGGCGGTTTTTGATACACGCTTTTGCCCCGATTCAGGATGCGAAGCCACCAGCGCGAGCGCGGTATTGTCATACTGAGGATCGTGCGGGAACAGTGAGGCCGTATGGCCATCGCCACCGACTCCCAGCAAAATCCAATCAAACACAGGCGTGCCGTTTTCGCTTGGGATCAAGGCTTGCATTTCGGCACTAAAGCGCGCCGCTTCCACGTCCGGAGCCTCTTCACCACGAATACGGTGAATGTTCTCTTCCGGAATGCGAATGTGGCTAAACAGCAGCTTATTGGCTTCGCCGAAGTTACTCTCGGCATCATCCGGTGCCACACAGCGCTCATCGCCCCACCAAAAATGCAGGTTTTGCCACTGAATCGCATTGGCATAATCGTCACTGGCTAAACGCTTAAACAGCATTTTGGGCGTGCTGCCGCCAGAAAGAGAAATGTGTACGGCACGATCTTGCTCGCTCAGCGCTTGCATCGTGTCGGCTAAATGATTGACCACCGCGTCGGCATCATCAAAAATTCGGGCATTTATCATAATTCGCAGTATTCCGTGTCAGTCAGGTTTTTGCAGGGAAAGCGCCAAGCATGGCCATCACGCTCAAGCAACTGATCCGCTTCTTTCGGTCCCCATGTTCCGCAGGCATAGCCAAACAAGGCTTTGTCATTTTCTTTGTACTGCAGAATAGGCTCAACAAACTGCCAACAAGCTTCGACCGCATCACTCCGTGCAAACAAGGTGGCATCGCCTTTAAGCGCATCCAGCAACAAGCGCTCGTACGCGGTCAACATCTGGGTTTCTTCCAATGAAGCGTAATGGAAGTCCATATTCACGGCTTTGGCATTAAAGCCGGCGCCCGGCTCTTTAAGGCCAAAGCTCATTTGAATGCCTTCGTCGGGCTGAATGCGGATCACCAAACGGTTCTCAGGGGCATTTTTGCCGAATACAGGATGCGGAGTTTGTTTAAAGTGGATCACCACTTCGGTCACGCGAGTCGGCAAGCGTTTACCGGTGCGCACATAAAAGGGCACCCCGTTCCAACGCCAGTTATTGATAAACATCTTCAGGCCAACATAAGTCTCAGTGCGCGAGTCTTCCGCAACACCTGGCTCATTGCGATAGCCCGGTAACGCATTGCCACCCACTAATGATTCTGTGTACTGGCCGAGCACCAAGTTATTGGTCAGATCATCATCAGACAATGGTTCGAGTGATTGTAGTGCTTTAAACACCTCATCACGCATGGCGTCAGCATTGATTTGTGCAGGCGGCTCCATCGCCACAAGTGCAAGCACTTGCAGCAAGTGGTTTTGGAACATATCGCGCACCGCACCCGATTGATCGTAGTAACCACCGCGGCCTTCTACACCCAGATGCTCCGCACCGGTGATCTCTACATAATCGATAAAGTTACGGTTCCAAAGCGGCTCAAACATCGCGTTGGAGAAACGAAAAACCAGCAGGTTTTGTACTGTTTCTTTGCCTAGGTAATGGTCAATACGGTAAATCTGATGCTCGGCAAAGTGGGCGTGAATGTCTTTGTCGAGCTGGCGCGCGGAGGCTAAGTCATAACCAAATGGCTTTTCGACCACCAAGCGTTTCCATCCGGTGCTCTCGTCATTGAGGCCATGTTCAGCCAAGCTGGCAGGAATCGAATTGTAAAGCTTTGGTGGCGTGGCGAGATAAAACAGCGTGTTCCGCTGGTTGAAGTCATATTGATCGGCCAACGCATCTAACCGCTCGGTTAGGTGGTGGTATTCGTGAGTATCCGAGATATTAAACGACTGATAATGCACATGCGCCATAAAGGCGTCGAGCGTAGCAGGATCGGTCTTCTCTAGCTCCTGCATGGAGTGACGTAATTTGTCGCGAAATGACTCGTCACTGTAGAAGGTGCGGCTTGCGCCTAGAATTGCGAAAGACGCAGGCAGCTGTTTGTTCGCATACAAATGATACAGGGCTGGGATCAGCTTACGGAAGGTCAGATCGCCAGATGCACCAAAAATAACAATGCTGCTGTTTTCTGGAATTACCATCATCTTTCCTTTGATAATAAAGGTACTGCATGTGATTTGCGCCACAAATTAGCAGCGCTATGGCCAAATTGGTAATTGGCGCTACCTATTGATGCCATCGTTGTAACCACTGAATCTGGCGGCTGTTCCTTGTTCATCCCTACATTGAGAACTCAGCATTCCCAGCCAGTGTGCTACAAAGGCGGTCTAGTCTAGCACTTTCTTACTCAATAAGCTTTACCCTAACTGGTATGACATGGTCGAGTGCCCATCTGCTGAGCAGCGTCACATAGCTGCTGGATCAGTGCCTCGACTTTCTCATGCCGCGCATTGCGCAGAGTATATAAACCGACGTTACCCGTTTTGTAGGGCTGGGTTGTCAGCACTCTCACACCCTGACTGGCGAGGTATGTGTCGGCTTTGCTGGTATAGGGCATCACCGCTTGCGTGTCGTGCAACAGATCGATACTGGCGCTCAGCGCATCAACATCAAACACCACAGTGTGCGCACAAGTGGCAGGTGTAATCGGGTTGGCAAGTAAATGCGCATGCCGGGCATGATCAGGGGTGACACGCATCAACGGCCAATCACTCAGACGCTGAGGGTCGATGCGGGTCGATGTGTCTGTAAGTAGCGGATGGTTATCAGCCACATAATAGCTTTCTGCATCCTGAAACAAGGGCATAAAGCGGACTTGCTGGCTTGCAACCAGATCGTCAATTTCATGACCGATAAACACATCCACATCGCCACTAAGCAGCGATGCCATCAGTGCCAAGCGATTGCCAAATTCGATGTGGACCGCACACTGGCGCTCTGCTTGATAATCAAGCACTGCCGGTTTAACAAACAAAGGCCACCACGCCTCTCCAGTGCCAAGCTTTATTTGTCCCGCTTCACGCGCTTGCAAAGCATGAAGCTGGGCATGAAGTCGCTGCCGCGCAGCATGCTGTGCGGTGGCATGCTGATAATAAAGCTCTCCTGCGGCTGTCATACTGACGCCACGAGGATGACGGACCAATAACTGACATGCGAGACGTTGCTCCAGCTTTTGGATCTGTGCCGTCAATGAAGGTTGGCTGATCCCTAACTGCAACGCAGCCGCTTTAATACCACCAGCCTCAACCACTGCAATAAAGTAGCCAGCAACTTTTTCTACATCCATACCGCACTCACTCACAATTTAGCGGCTTACTTTATAGCCTAATAGGGATACACGACTCAATGATACCGCAGATTTTTAATCTATTTTCACCTTACATATAGCCAATAGGTTATATCAATAAGCGTTACGCCTATTTTTCTTGGCACTGCTCGCGCGCTAGGCTGTTTGCCACATCTCAAGCTGAGGCTTTGAGGATTTTTATTGTCGATAAGAGGTAATCGGTATGCAGAACGCTTGGTGGCATGATGCCGTTGTTTATCAAATCTACCCACGCAGTTTTTACGACACCAATGGTGATGGCATTGGTGATCTTAACGGAATTATCGAGAAACTCGATTACTTACATTGGCTCGGCGTCAATGTGTTATGGCTATCACCGGTGTATCAATCGCCGATGGATGACAATGGCTACGACATTTCCGATTACTGCGCGATCGCGCCTGAATTTGGCACTATGGAAGACATGACGCGCTTGATTGATAAAGCCGGCGCGCTTGGCATCAAAATCGTGATGGATTTGGTAGTCAACCATACCTCCGACGAACACCCTTGGTTCCAAGCCGCGCTTCACGACAAAAACAGTCCTTATCGCGACTTTTACATTTGGCGCGATGCCAAACCCGATGGCAGTGCACCCGATGATCAAGGCTCAATTTTTGGTGGCAGCGCATGGCAATGGGAGCCAAACACCGAGCAGTATTACTTTCACTTGTTCTCCAAGCGTCAGCCCGATCTGAATTGGGAAAACCCTGCTGTCCATGACGCCGTGCATAAAATGATGAATTGGTGGATTGACAAAGGCATTGGCGGGTTCCGCCTCGATGTGATTGATTTAATTGGTAAAGAAATCGATAAAGGCATTACCGGCAACGGCCCGCGCCTTCACCCTCTATTACAGGCCATGAATCGGGCCACATTTGGCGGCAAAGACTTGCTCACCGTCGGCGAAACATGGGGCGCAACGCCGGAGATCGCCAAACTTTATAGCGCACCGGAACGCAATGAACTCTCCATGGTGTTCCAATTTGAACACATTACCGCTACCTGGAAAGACGGCGATAAATGGCAGCCCGTGCCGCTGGATGTCGCCGCCCTCAAACAGGTGCTGTTCAAATGGCAACAAGAGCTGGCCGATAGCGGTTGGAACTCACTATTTTGGAATAATCACGATTTGCCTCGCGCGGTGTCCAAGTTTGGTCACGACGGCCAATATCGAACCCGCTCGGCAAAAATGCTCGCCACCACCTTGCACTTGATGAAAGGCACGCCCTACATCTACCAAGGGGAAGAGATTGCGATGACCAATGTCGCCTTCCCGTCTATCGACGATTACCAAGACATTGAAACCCGCAATTTTTACGATTTACGCGTCGCGGAAGGTGTCGATCCAGACACCATGATGGAGGCGGTATACCAAAACAGTCGCGATAACGCCCGCACCCCGATGCAGTGGGAGGACGCGCCGCAGGCAGGCTTTACCCAAGGAACTCCGTGGTTACCGGTTAATCCTAACTTCACCACCATCAATGTGGCACGGGCAACTGAAAATAGCGGCTCTGTACTTTATCACTACCGTGAACTGATCAAGCTGCGCAAGCAATATCCAGTGATCGTACACGGCCAGTTTGCGCCTGTGGAAGAATCACACCCTAACGTGGTGGCTTACGAGCGCTTCGACGATACCCACCGTATTTTGGTAGTCAGCAACTTTAGCGAGCATAAACAAACCATCACCCTCCCCGCGCATTGGCGCGATAAGGACTTAACCTGCCTTAGCTACAACATGGATCCGGTCAAACAGTTAAGCACTACCTACAAACTGGCTCCTTACGAGTCGTTTGCGGTGATTGATTAAAATGGAACTTCGTCTGCCAATAGCATAACAACATGGCCGCGCCTGCAGGCTACTGCAGGTGCGCATCCGTTCAAGCCGTGTCGACAACCGAAAGAGCGACTCCTATAGTAAAATATGGAACTCAAGGAGCTGTGTTATTGGTGTGTTTATTCGGATAAAAAGCCTATTTTTTTGCGTGCTCTTTTGCGTATTACTTGGCGTAATCGCGACAATAGGCCTGATACGATCTTTACAACAAGCAGAAGATAAATCTCGTGGACGAGTCGAAGGGTTAAGTTTTTTGATTGCCGAATGGGTGGAAGGCTCGTTTCAGATAACCGATTATTTATTACGAGATATGTTGGGGCATGTCCAACCCGAAGACCTTGTCTACCCCCACCCGGATCCRGACGCGCATCAACGTCTAACAGCGTTAATTGCCTCTAAAATGAACACAGTTCCTAATGTCATTCTTGCCGGCTTTTTTGATCAAAACTGTATTATCACTCATGCCAACAGCAAGGAACTAGGCTGGGATGGCAGCCATCGAGACTACTGTAAAGCGCTACGAGACTCTCCCGATCGAAATACATTCGTCTCCAATGCATTTAAAAGTACGACGGGCCCACTGAATGTCACCCAATCGCGAAAGTTTTTGCCAAACCAACCCAGCTTTCAAGGTTTTGCGGCCTTGGGCGTTGATCTCACTTTTTTCTCCAACTGGGTTGGAGAAATCTCGATAGATCCGCTGGATGTAGTCGCCATCTTAGATCAAAATCTAAGACTTTTAGCAAGAGAGCCCAGTAAACCCGAGAGCTTGGGCAAGCTGATAGAAGACCCTATTGTTAGTGCCTTTATTGCGTCCGGGCTAACAGAAAAAAGCTTTCGAGCTACGTCACCCATTGATGGTGTGCCGCGTTTATTCAGTATTCGCAAAGTCGAGGGGCTACCGTTTTATACTTTAGTTGGAGAAGCAGACCAACATTGGCAAGCAGACTGGCGCTATCAAGTGAGAGTCGCGGTGGGGGCGCTGATCGTATTGTGGTTACTTGCCCTATTCACGCTTCGTACATACTGGGACCAGTTAAACTATCTTGGCGAACTCAAAATCGCGCGTGACAAGCTTGAAACGTTAAGCATTACCGATCCACTTACCGGATTAGCGAATCGGCGCTGCTTTGATGAAGTGCTTAATGCTGAATATCAACGACTGAAACGAACACGCGCACCCATGTCGGTAATCATGATCGACTTAGATTACTTTAAAGCCTTCAATGACACCTATGGTCACTTGGCGGGCGACAGATGTCTAAAGGCGGTTAGCGAAGTCATCCAACAAAGCCTAAAACGCCCACAAGATTTGGCCGCACGATACGGGGGCGAGGAATTCTGTTGTATCTTACCGGAAACCCCACATGCCGGCGCAACCGCGATTGCGATGACGATTAAAGCGTCGATTACAGCACTTGGTATTCCCCACGGCAGATCCAACGCCGCGCGTCATGTTACCGCTAGTTTGGGGGTTGCGACCATTGAGTGTACGCCAGACATCTCGCCTGACTATCTTGTCCACTTGGCGGATCAACGCCTATATTGGGCGAAGAACAATGGACGTGATCAAGTGGGATTTGAGCAACGCCCAGCACACAAAACGAAAGACGACTAACTCCTCTTACTCGCCATAAGCTACTTATACCTATGGCATTAATACATATACCCAAGCCAATCCATATGCCCTGCAGGCCATGATTTATCTTTCATCGGTTTAACGTACAATTCATCGACATACTCAACCGCAACGCCATAATTTGTATGTTCATGGATGCGTAGCCAAGAGGCATGTGACTCGACGAGCTGAAAGCCATTGGCCACATAAAAATCGTGCAGCTCAGAAATAAGAATAATGAAATCAACATCTTTATCTCGCGCATAGTCAACCAGTTGCGCCAGCATACTCGAGCCAATCCCTTTTCTTTGCCAAGCGCTGTCGATGCAAAAATCACTCACGCCTAACACTTTGTATACCTCACCACCGACATTCACTGCCCTGTAATCCAGCCCCATATAACCAATCAGTTGATTGTCGTGGTACTGCAAAGCCCGCATATGGAGAAGCTGCTTGTAGTAAGAACGGGAAACTTGATGGTCAGGAAAWGCCTTGTTTCTAAGCGCTTGAATAGCCTCATGCTGCGCGTTCGACACTTCGATTTCTGGGAGAACTTCCATGTTTAAGTTATTGATAATAAGTCCATTTATTTAACGATTAAGCGTTGCGCAATATTAATCGAACGCAATAATGTTGGCTCAAGGGTGACGTAGAAGTGTGTTTTAAATCACACAATAAAAATGGCGGCCTCTACGTAAAGTAAAAGCCGCCATTCCTTTATAACCTTGATTAACGCTCTATGATAACCAGATCGATACGGCGTAAATCTTCATCTCCCGGCGTATGTCGGTATCCCATTGCCGACATTACAACCGTTTCCTTCGCTGGTTCAACTGCAAGGCTTTTCTCGCCTTCTTGTGGATCTTTAATGCTCTTGATGTAGAAAACACCGAGACTTTGACCTGAGTTACCACCGATAAGGTCAATATCGAGTTCGCCATGGTGTCCGGTTTTTGCAATGACTTTAAAGGTTCGCTCGTGCCCCTCAGGTATTACTTGGTTATTGATGGAAGCGCCATCTTCTTCTACCCAAGAGTCACGCGTCACTTGGGTGGTGATCGACTGTTGGGTAAAGTTCTTGATAGTTACATTGGCTGGACTTGACATGTTTATCTCCTATAAATCTTTAATCTTCATCGAAATGCCTAGCATTCTGGCAATTGACACGATCAAAGCACTTACAGGCGTATCCCCGACGCCCTATACGCCAACCGCTAAGTACTGGTCATCTCAAGTTAAGACCGAAGAACAACAACAAGCAAGATTTGCCCATAAAAAAATACATTGTCATGACATATCACTTAGGACTGCTGAATAGTCATAAGCTGTTAGGTCACGATCAATCGATACAAATACGCGTCACTCGCCCCATACTGAATCCGTTTGATTCTTTGAAAACCCTGTTTCTCGTAAAACCGCTGCGCGCCGACACTGAACGTGGGAGTTTCTAGTTCGATCACTTCTCCCGGCAGTACGTGTGCCTTAAGAAATTCGAGTACCATCTGACCCATCCCTCGCCCTTGATAATCTGGGGCGATAAACAGCCTTATCAACTGGAGGATGCCGGATTGGTATAAAAAGTAAAACCCGCCCACCCGCTGACTGTTTTGCTTAATCACATAATATTGGTAACAGCTWGCGGCGTATCGTTGATGATCATAACTATCGTAACCAGGCGGTCCCGACCCACAAAGCGCGCGGTCAGACGCAAATGCGCGTATTTGCAACCGTACAAGTTCATGCATGTCACACTCATTTGCCTTTTCAATCAAGCACACGTCATCACTCACTTCTTTCACCATACCAAGCAGCTGTGGTCACGCCTCTTTGCAATCACGAATGGGACTCATGGTTGCTCTATCTGCTTAAAGTTGAAATTCAATAGCTGAGATTTACTGATTGGCGTGCTCGATTCAGCAAAGAAAACGTGTCGCGCTCCCGCCCCTAGTGTCGCTTCGCGGAAAGCACGTACCTCAACATTAGTAATTCCACCTTCAATTTTCTCGATAAATTGAACAATCGCTATTGGCGATAGAGAAAAAATACTTTTAGGTAATAGTTCATCGAGTACCTCTTTTAAACAGCGTTCAATGGCAAAGAACTCACCCATTAAGGTTCTTGGATGCGATAGCGCTGCACATGTCCGCACAATCGAGCTATCCGTTTCAAGATGTGTTGCTTTAACTTCACCCTTTTTAATTTGCAGATGCACATGATTCTTTTTGAACACTTAAACTCCTTGGAAAAATGGCACACATCATTTTTAAATATTGGTCTTATCAACATTCTTAATGGTTACCTGCGCACCCGTTTGACTGTTGATTGTCTTATGGTACCGACCATTAACGAAATGTAGTGCTGAATAATCACTTATCCCATAGCAAGGCATGTTTATATGATGATTGGCGAACTGAGAAAACAGCTCAGCTTTTTCGTCACTCCCCGTATAATGCGCTGATGCAAGACCTTGGACAAAGCTAAGCCCCTCGATAACGGAATACTTCTCAGGATCGCTATCTGTGATCCCGTAGTCGAACCAACATATTGCCCCCGCACTCATACCACACAATATGATGCCACTTTCATAGCAATCTTGAAGTAGTTTATCTATTCCCCACGCTTTCCATACCGCTAACATAGAGCGTGTATTACCACCGCCGACATAAATTACATCTTGCTCTTGCAGATGTGTTCGCCAGTCTAGGTTGGCTTTAAATAATGGAAAATGACTTAAGCGGCGACTGAGTTTGGACTGATAAAAACGGTCGATGGCTTCCTCAGCATCCCCAGTGGCAGTGGGAATATAGCAAACTTTCGGATCGCTTTTCCCAGTTAACCTGAGCGCATATTGATCTAATTCGCTTTGCTGCTCTCCCATCATCCAACCACCACCGCCTAACGCGACAATATGTTTATCCATGACATGGCCTGATTATTGACTAAAGTTCCTTGTGTCTTAAAAAGTATCAAGGAAAGACGTGACATCTTCCCTTCGCGTAAAATGAAATTTTACACCATCAAATTTTTCGAATAATTGGCGATGATAGCTGTGTGAGCTCTTTGATTTTCTAAAATAATACTCGGAGGCCCATTGGATTAACGCTTGAAAGTTGTTTTTCGCTAACTCAGCATTCGCTTCTTCGCTAACATTTTGACCTCTTAAACGTAACGATTCTTCGCATTTGGTCCAGTCTATATCAATAAAAATCAATGTATCAGCAAACTCAAGTAACTCTTCAACGAGCGCACCAAAAACACCTTCGACAACCCAAGCATCCTCTGATGATAATTGTTTTAAATCGTCATCAATAAATTTTGCTGGCCGTTTCTTGCTATATCCACCTGGCTCCCAATAAAAAGTGTCTAGATTGACGTCTCTAGCACCAACCTTGGCTGACAGCCGAGCTGATAGCCAACTCTTCCCAGCCCCTGAGTTACCTATTATGACAACTCTTTTCATACACGGTTATCCATTTAATTGTCGCCACTTAAAAAGGAAAACGACAAATTCTTCCCGATGTAATCCATCTTAAAATATTTGTCGTCAATGCTATTATGCCCTTGGGTCCGGGATGGTTTTAAAGGTAGCGTCGAAAACCTTGTTGTCACCCTCAGAGAGCTTTAACTGATAACTAAGTGATTTTTCATAAAACTCTATAGCTTGGGCTCGTTCTCCTGTGATCAATAGTGAATGACTTAAGACCGCATTCGTGAATGCTTGAATCCAATTCGCTCCTTGTCCGTCAAAGTAGGAAAATGCCGCTTTCGCAAATTGGATACACAGTGGAGAATCATTGATACAAAGTGCTCTTGCTATTGCTAAATTGGCAAGTTCAATATTCTCTTGGGTTCCTACTTCTGACCAATGATACAGAGAGGAAAATGCAACAATTAAAAGCTTTTTCTTCTCTTCTTGGCTCAGGTCTGACTCCGATAACGACCAAAATTCATTGTTGCTTTCAATTGCGAAGTATCGGTTAAAGCGGGAGATTTCTTCACTATTTGGCTTTGCCATAAACATTCTTATTAATATAAATGATATAATTATAACCCACCCAATGCTTAGCAATAGGTGGTAACAATATACACTTCATAGTTATTAATCACACTTCAGAAGCATATACACAAACTTCCCTTTCCTGTCCTTGCATACGATTCGATTCCCTACCTATGTATGTGATACCTAATTTTTTAATCACAGACCTTGAGCGCGAATTTCCAACTAGATGTGTCACTTTTAAGCGCTTCAATCCATAGTGTTTTTTAGCAGAATCTATTAAACAACGCGATGCCTCTGTGGCATAACCTTTTCCCCAGTAAGGTATACCCAACCAATAACCAAGCAGGCCAGTACCCTCCTCCAATCTTGGAAAGCTCACCGCCCCAATGAGTTCCAACGTGGTTTTTAACGTGATGGCATAAACCACACCTTGGCCACTTAAAAACAACGACTCATGGGTTCGTATCCAATTTTCGGCATCAGAAATACTATATGGATGGGGAATATTTGCGGTCATTTCCGATATTTTCTTTTCCCCAACCAGTTCGGCGACACGTTCCGCATCATTGAGAGAAAACGGCCTCAATATTAACCTGTCACTTTCAAAAATTTTTTGCATTATACCTCCTTAAAAATGAAACGAGCATTATAAAAGGTCAAATCGCATGATTCCTAAAGGAAATTCAATTGTCCAAATAGATTTAAACCTAAATGTTACTATTGAAATTCGTCACCCTGATTTTTTAAGGTTTTATGCCCGCACCTTGTACAAACTTCATATCGATCGATTAAGTCCAACGATGCACCAATAGGGCTAGCAACACCACCAAAGAAACCGTCGAGAAAAGCCTTAAACTGTTCTTTTTTACTTTTCCCATATTTCGAAGGCTTTTGCTTTATGATTTCTTTATGCTCAGTTACTTGCCCACAATTCTCACAAAATATACTATTCATTCTAATTCCTTAGGGCTTTTAAAACCGCATTCATTATTCGATGCATCTAATCGCTCCATTCAACCACTTTCACTTTGAAGTCTGGTGGATATTGCGCTGTCTTTTTACCCGTTTTATAGGCTGGCATGCTGACCTCCTCAGGTCGTCGATGCGTGTCCAGTAAAACGGATCAAGTCCAAGCCCCTTATTGAGGCGTTTGTTATAGGGATTTTGCTAGGTTATTTAACTCGTTTCCACGCTCCTGCGTGGGAACGGGAAGTAATGTCTAATGGCCCTGTCACGGCAGGCAGCGGTGAGTCGCAGTAACAGACCTTCTCTATGTGTTTGCCGTAAGTAATGACTTAATGGCGGAAATGACAGAACGAAGTAGACATCTTTGTTGCTCGAGAGCATTGGCTTCTGGCGCAGCCAAAACATGCTATTGCCTATTGACCGGAGAAGAGCTCATAGGCGTTAGTTGCCCATCTCAAGTCCGAGTGCTAACATTTGTACACACAACAGCAAAGGAATACATCATGGACACTAGAATTCAATTTCGTGTTGATGAAGAAACAAAACGCCTAGCACAACAAATGGCTGAGAGCCAAGGGCGCACACTGAGTGATGCTTGCCGTGAACTTACTGAGCAACTCGCTGAACAACAAAGAAAAACATTATCTCACGATGCGTGGTTAACTGAACAAGTAAACCTAGCATTTGAGAAGTTTGACTCAGGAAAATCCGTTTTCGTTGAGCACCAAGCTGCTCAATCTCGAATGGAAGAGCGTAAAGCCAGAATCCGTAATCGAGGCAAGTAATGATTTTATGGGAAGAAGCGTCACTTAACGATCGTGAAAAGATCTTTGAGTTTCTCTATGACTTCAACCCTGAGGTGGCAGACAAAACTGACAGCCTCATTGAAGCAAAAGTAGAAAACTTGCTTGAACAACCTTTAATGGGCGTACAACGAGATGGCATCCGCGGACGATTACTCATTATTCCTGAGATTTCGATGATTGTCTCTTACTGGGTCGAGGGCGATATCATCCAAGTTATGCGTGTACTCCACCAAAAACAAAAATTCCCTACGGATTGATTGCTTCCTCTGGACAACTAACGAATGACATGGATTCCCCCTTTTGAAGATCTGCCACATTTAGGTGAAGCCTTTGGTAACGGAGGTAACCATGTCTGCTCAGTTCTTTTGTGGCGTTGATCTCGCCAAGCACCATTTTTCTCTTCACGCGGCGGACGACCACGGAAAAGTCATTCTCCATAACTCGTTCCCACGCTCCTGCGTGGGAACGTGAAGTAATGTCTAATGGCCCTGTCACGGCAGGCAGCGGTGAGTCGCAGTAACAGACCTTCTATATGTGTTTGCCGTAAGCAATGACTTAATGGCGGAAATGACAGAGCGAAGTAGACGACTTTGCTGTTCGAGAGCATTGGCTGCTGCGCAGCCAAAAAATGCTATTGCCTATTGACCGGAGAAGGGCTCATATGTGTTAGCATACTTTTTCAACGCTCATAGATCTTTAAGTGATTCTCTAAGTTTATCCATAGGTTGAATTCCAAGTTCACTACTAACCCAACCATACTGGTCGCCATGGAACCGAGGGAAAATATGCAAATGGTAATGGTCGAGCTCGTTGAAATGAGGTGCCTCTCCGTTGTTTTGCATAAAGCCGATACCATCGGGATTGAACTTAGCTTCTATACGCTTATATAAATCTCTTGCAACGTCGGTGATCTCTAAAAACACAGACTCGGGCAAGTCGATGAAAGTACGATATTGAGTCTTGGGACAAATTAAAATATGTCCAAAGTTGATTGGGTCATGGTCTGCAAAAGCTATAACTTGGTCAGATTCGTACACGATGACCGAGTCAATTTCACGATTAACAATTTGTTCGACTATCGTGGTCATCTAAACTCCTATCAAAGTATGCTAACGAATGACATGGATTCCCCCTGTAACCATCCCTGTTTTAGTGGCACTCTAAATTAGAGTTTTTCCTACTTTCATGCCTTGCTAAATACTCCCAAGGGGTCAGATCATCGAGTGAGTCATGAGGGCGTTCATCGTTGTATTCCTTCATCCATTTTTCTGTCAGGTCTCGAACTTCACTCAAGGTTTTGAATACGTACATGTTGAGTATTTCTGTCCGATAAGTTCGGTTAAATCGCTCTATATAGGAGTTCTCCGTTGGTTTACCTGGGCGAATAAATTCCAACTCAACTGCGTTCTCTTCCGCCCATTCAGCCAGCGTGGTCGAGATGAATTCAGGGCCATTATCCATGCGCAGCTTACTGGGGTACCCTCGCCAAGCAATAATGCGTTCTAGCACCCTTATAATGCGTGGTGCTGGCAGATTGAGATCTACTTCAATCGCTAGCACCTCACGGTTGAAATCGTCCACGACATTGAACGTACGAAAGCGCCTGCCGCAGAGCAAAGAG
>NZ_MUFK01000025.1:0-48104 GCF_001996085.1 Salinivibrio sp. PR5 | reverse complement strand
AAACATAAGTTTGGTGGCACATTGATTATTTTTCTCGTCAACATGGGGATTTGGAATATACTTGCTAGAGTAAGCAGTGAGCCCTATTTTTCAAGTTTGTATGTTCAACTTTTCATGTCGGTTCTATTTACGGCAACATCTTATATTGGCAAAAAGTCAAATTAGTGGAAACTATTAAGTCACCAAGTGTAAAACATGCTTTGATTTACTTTTTCTGTATGCGGAGAAATGTGGGCGAGACGGATTCTAACAAAGCGCTTAACACGTGTGTCACTGCGTGCCACACTGTGACACAAACGCGGCGCGCCTTTGGCATTATCGCGCCGCATTCGTGCCCGTTAGCTTAAAGTTATAAGCCTAGCGAGACGAATCGATGTTAAGGGAATATAATGAAAAAAGTACTAGACTCGATAAATATATTTAACACTGGAATGTCATTTGTTGATTGGGCGTGGAAAATAGTAACTATCACAGTTATCGCGGGCGGAGGTACAACGGGGGGATTTTTAGCTTCGGATTCACCTTTCTTTAAAGAGCTTGGTATGTTCGCCTGGGTTTCTATTGGTTTTGTATGCGCAATACTTATTGCTCTAATTTTTTACCTTATAAAAGCGGCAGAAAACCAATCAGCTCAAGCTGAATACACTCGTATAGTTAGTCAACCTAAAAGCCATGTTAATCCTCTTCAAGAGAGCTTTAAGGATCTTGTCATTCCAGTCGAAGAACTAAGGGTTCCTGGTGTTCAGGTTCATGAAAATAAGCATTTTAAACGTTGCTCATTTGTTGGTCCGGCTGCGCTTGCGTTGATGGGTGGCAATTTTATTCGTACAAGTTTCAATGAAACAGGGGATATCATTCCGCTTCCAAACAATACGTTCTTAACTGGAATCATAGTGTTAAAGAATTGCACAGTTGAGGACTGTAACTTTTACCGAACAACTCTTATGGTAAGTGAAGACCAAGCTAATACGATGGTTCAGGCTATCGCAGGTATGAAAGTTGCGGGAAAGTAGGCTTATAAAGAATCAATCAACTTCGCGCCTTCGGCGCCGGACGCAGCAAAGCTGCGCCGGTTATTGAAGCGTTAGAAAAAAGGAAGATCATGCCATCTGAGCTAAAGAAATTAGAAAGAAGAAGGAAAGCTCAAAAGCACCTAGATGAAATCTCGGGCCGAGAAGAGCATGTATTAGTTGTTCACTATTCATGTGAAAGCTTTTATGACAGGCCCGAAGGTCAAACCCCAAGGGTTACCTCAATTGCGGCAAGAAACTACGCAAGTGGTCAAACTGCTTCATTTTCAATCCATAAAATCGCTGAGCTAAAAGGTGTAGCATTCACTGATATTGATAGTGAATATGACAAACTCGAAAAAGAGATGCTAAAAGAATTCTACGAATTCATGGACAAGCATAAAAGCTATGATTGGGTTCATTGGAATATGCGAGATATAAACTACGGTTTCCCCGCACTTGAACACAGATATCGTGTATTAAAAGGTAAACCGATTGAGCTAGATGAATCGCGCAAATTTGATCTATCTAGAGCTTTGGTAGCAATTTTTGGCAATAAGTATATTGAACATCCACGGCTGGTAAATCTGATGGAGGCGAATCATATAACTGCATTAGATTTGCTTGATGGCCCAGGGGAAGCCGCAGCATTTGAAAATAAAGAGTTTGTTAAGCTACACCAATCTACTCTCAGAAAAGTCGATGTACTTGCTAATATACTGAGCAGGGTTATTGATGGCAGTATCAAAACGAATTCAACTTGGCGAGATAAACATGGAATTCATCCAAAAATCATATTGGAGTACATTGCCAAACATTGGGCCTTGTCTTTTTTAGCAAGTATTATTGGCATAAGCTCAGGTATCTACGGTGTATTTTTCTAACAAGGCGCTGCTGTTGGACAAATTTTCCGCTGCGCTCCAAACTTGCCGCAGAGCGCGGCGTTATAAGCAGGAGGCAATTTCATGGAAAAAGAATCTCTCGCTGAACTGAACTCCAAGTTAGTGATTCACTCAGGCTGGCTGGTGTTGATTTCTATTGCTGTACTATGTGCAACAATTGTTTTGGGTGGAGTAT
Organism: Salinivibrio sp. PR5; assembly: GCF_001996085.1. Lineage (NCBI taxonomy): Bacteria > Pseudomonadati > Pseudomonadota > Gammaproteobacteria > Vibrionales > Vibrionaceae > Salinivibrio > Salinivibrio sp. PR5. The sequence goes on along the minus strand of NZ_MUFK01000025.1, from coordinate 46,017 downwards.
CTTGGTTAGCAGTTCAGGCTGGGCTTGGGGTTGGTCTACTATGGGCTATGTTGTTACCGCTATTGTGGAAAAAGAACTGGTTTTTGGCCCATGTCATGTTCACTACGTGGTCGGCAGTGGCGATGGGTAACTGGGTGGCAACGGCTGATTTGATTTGGCCTACCTTTCAGTTTTTATCATTGGTGATTTTATCGGCATCTATTGCTTGGTTCTCAGCACAAAAATGGCTCTTGGCATACTTGAATCAAAGCTTATAACAAGCGGCTGCACCGGACAAATTTCCGCTGTCACCTTTTGTGCAAAAACACGCACAAAAGCCGCCATCAAAAATTTGCTCGGTGAGCCGGGCGTTAGTTTCTCAAGGACATATGGAAGACTTAACTAGAATTTACTCAAAGAACCTTTTTTTCACGGCCTGTGTGTTTGTAATGGGCCTTGTGATTCCCTATGCGAGAGGCCACTCTTTAGCAGGGGTGCTTTTAGTTTTATTAGCTATTGTTCTCTATAGCTATATTGGTAAGTTGCTAATTGATGTAATTAAACAGCTAAGCAAAAACGAAACGTCAATCAAAGAGCTCAAGTTCCTCTTTATTACATTGGCTGTTCTGTGTGCTGGAGGTTACTTTTTTATTGGAGTAATCGATGCAAAAGAGCAAATGATATCCGGTCTGCGCGAGATTAAGACTGACAACAATTATGACTTGTTTTCATTCGATGGTTTCTTTAGCTACTTTCAAGATCTCACTTTTACTTATCTAAACAGCCTATATTACTCAATAGTTGTTATGGCAACCTTAGGAGATTCGAAAATCATTGCGGAAGGAGGTTTCACGAGAATGATCGTTGCTTTTGAGGTAGGTACAGCTCTGAGCCTAACGATATTTAAAATTGGTGAATATTACAGCGAGCGATCATCTGCAGAAGCTAAGGAAACAGAAGGTCGAATATTAAACGAGGTACAAAAAATAAATCCCAGCTATACAGTCGATTCTGAAGCTGGCTTTTGGGAGCGCACATTCATGAAACTAACAATTAAATCCAGCCAACGCAGAAAAGCGCGCGGCTGATTTAGGCGTTAGGCGAATGGAGGTGTAATGAACTACGAAAGTGGAATTTTTAGAGTCAGAGAGCTTCGAGAAGCTGATGCAAATTCTTTGTTCAATATGTATTCAGGCTCAAGCAGTTCAGCAAAGTACATATCGACATTGCCCCACGATACAGTTGAAACCACGCTCACGAAAATTAAGCAATGGCGAAAATTCTATTCAGAAAATGCTCCCAAAGTTTGTTTGTATGGAGTTGCAGCGAGTCCAGATGACTTTGTGTTTGGTTTAGTTGTTTTCGTATTTAATGAGCAATATGCTGAAATTCATTTTGGTATATCAGATCAATTTAGTAATCAAGGCATTGCAACTGAGTTGTGCCGCTCTGGTCTACAATACTTGAAAAGTTTGGGTGTAAAAGAGGTAAGAACCAATCCGTTTATTGAGCATCTCGCAAGCATACGAGTTTTAGAAAAGTCGGGTTTCTCAAATTATGGTACGCTCACAAATCATGCACGATTTCCGACTTTGGGCGATGGTCTTTTCAATTGTGCAGATATGCGCATAACTCTTTGAAAATTCGCCTAACAAGTCAGCAGCCAATGCTCTCGAACAACAAAGTCGTCTACTTCGCTCTGTCATTTCCGCCATTAAGTCATTGCTTACGGCAAACACATATAGAAGGTCTCTTACTGCGGTCTCACCGCTGCCTGCCAATCATGTGACAGGGCCATTAGACATTATTCGGTTAACCCAAGCAGGCGCTATTCAAAAAGAAGGCTAAACGTTTGTTTTCCAGTTATCTTCAGGCTCAGTTTGGGTGTAAGCAACTTTGTTGTTCGCTTGGGTGCGCAACAATGGGGCGGCTAATCAAAGCAAAGGGGCTTGGACAACCATTGGCACAGCAGACCATTGGGGCTTAATGCCCAATGAACTCAGTCAGCAGCGTGCTCCTTCTCAGCACCAGTTAGACGTTCAGCTCACCCCATTGTGCGACTTACTCGGGTAAAAATTTGTGTTCGTCAAACACGGTTTTGTTCCTCAACATGAAGTAAACGCAGCGCCCCAGCTTGTGGGCGAGTGCAGAGAGTGCTTTGGCTTTACTCATTCGMTTTTGTAATCGGTTTAGGTATTTCCTGGCCTTTTCATTGCCGCGAAGATAAAGCACCGCCGCTTCAGAGAACGCCCATTTAAGGTGTGCGTTACCGATTTTGTTGCCATTGGTCCCGTATTGTTTTCCCGCAGATTCGGCTTTGCATTTAATCAGTCGCGAATAAGACGCGAACTGTTGGACAGTTGGAAAACGTTGGATGTTGCCAATTTCATACAAGATAGTCAGTGCCAGAATGCGGCCAATGCCAGGGATGGTTTGTAGCAGTTGGTAGTCTTGTGGGTTGTGTTGTTTGRCATTTTGCTCGATGAAGTGTTCAACGCTTGCCAGCTCTTTGGTGTAGAAGGCAATCACGTTYAAATCGATATCGAGATTGCGGTTTATTGCTGGTTCGTTGAAGCGGTTGCGAACCTCCTCTCTGGCGTAGGGATAGCGCAGTTGAAGGTTAGGTGCAGGGTGATTGTACTGRCTAAAGGTGTTGGAGACATGGGCTTTCAAGTCAGCGCCGTGACGCATGATTTTGGTTCGGCGGCGAAGCAAATCGCGAGTAGCCCTCATTGCTTTTGGATAGACATAAGCCAGCGGAAAGTTACCACCCCTGAGAAGAGAAGCAATCTTATAGGAGTCAATGCGGTCGTTTTTGGTTTTGCCGCCGTGAATGGCTTTCATGTACAAGGCATGGCCGAGCACAAAGTCAAAGGCGTAATCGAGGCAAAGGTCACTCACCCAATACCAGCAATGCATACACTCGACGCCGACAACAATTTGGTCTTGAAAGGGCGCAAGAATGTCTAAGAGTGCGTCAGGGTTGGCGTCAACTTTCTTATGAACCACGGTGTTACCCGCAGAATCAATGATACAGACGTAAAGAATGCGCGCATGCAGATCGATGCCGCAGTAATAATCRTGCTGTTGGTTATAAAATCTMATCGAGTCTTCTCCTTTTTGGRTTTGTCGCCTTCCAGCTTAGCCTGWTGGTTAAGCTGRAGGAGAAGGCTCAATGAGTATCAAAGCGTTTAAGGCAGATTCGCAACGCTAGGCATTTTTAGTTTGCCATGAATTTAGTGTTTACGGCACAATGGTTTAGGTTAAGTGGTAATGTTGCTCACTACTTAACGCGGCGCTGGCGGATCCCCTCATAATTGACCGAGCCCCATCGTATGCGTTAGCCGTTGATATTCCCTGATGGCCCACTGATATTGGGTTAGCTTAATCAGGTATCGCCGATGGTTTCTGACCTCGCGACCAAGACGAGGTATCGAGAGCACGCGACGATGCTTGATGGTGTTGGCTTGAAAGTGATAATGCCAACCTGCTTGGGTCGCCACTAAGCCATTCCACCACATTAAGATATCGGCAAGCAGGGCAATGAGTAGCAAGATATTGAGCCGTTTTACACAGCGCGTCCGGTTGTGTCGAAGTGCCATGCCGTAGGCGGTGCTTTTTAAGTCTCTAAAGGCTTCTTCTATCTGCATACGCTTGGCATAAAGCCGCGTGATTTGGACCGCATTCATTGCATGCGTGGGGATATTCGTTACGAGCAACCAAGGTTCACTGCTCCCTTTTTGATAAAGCGCGTTGGCGGAATGACGCTGGCAGGTGCGGCTATGACGATGCACTTTGCGTCCTTTTGGGGCACCTTTGTAGAGATACGCAAAGCAATGAAGAGGCGAACGCTTCGCTAATAAACAGGGCCCAAGAGTGTGAGGTTTAGCTGATGCGTCAGGGTAAAACTGCTTATTGGATTGCCACGGGTGCTGATGGGTTTTAATCGAGACCTCGCCACGTACGCGGCCTAACCAGAACCAGCCTTTTTGTGCCACTTGTCGGAACCAAGTATTTCTAAAGCCAGCATCGGTGACCAAGATTGGGTGGCAACCGTCAGGCAATATCCCTTGGAGCGTATCGAGAAAGCGTTGATGGGTGCGAGGCGAGTTATAGTCGCCATATTCAAAGGCTTGCTCATACAAAGTGACGGCACGCCCATCCACGGCGATAGAAGCACGCAGTGTCATATAGCGCAATTGCTCACGCACATCCGACCAATCAACCAAGATGACGGGACAAGGATTGGCGCGCGTAATCAGATGCGCATGCCAGCGATAAATGAGATTTTTCTCTTGATGTAACAGCGTATTGCCTAATAGGCGGTCGATACGTTTAATCGCATGTTTAACTGAGGTTTGTGTCTCAAGTGCGCGCCCAAGCTTGGTGAGGGTTAAATCAGCGCCGTCGAGCAAGGTTTTAGTAGCAAGAGTAAGAGAAATAAGCCGTTTTTTGTGAATGTTGGGGCACTGTTTTGACAGTGTTTGTAGTAGGATTTGGTCATCACGCATCGTTAGCATCGCTATTGAATCTGTCTGTATCGAGTGTGTTTTTGGCGAAATTCATTAGATCAGAGGGAGCGATGCGTGTCTACCTCATTGTTTCAAAAGATATTTATGAGGGGATTCCCTAGAACGGGGCGTTATAAGGCTTGGAGAAATATGGAACTAAATTGTCTAATTGATTCAGAGTTACTCTCGCTTAATCAAAGTTTTGATGATACCTATATTGAAATGCTATTCCTTTTAGAGTCCGATCAGAAGGTCAAACTCTTTGWCAGTAATAAGCAAGGTAAAGCGATAACTGTTCGTTTTAAGGGAATGCAGCTATCTGCTAGAAAGACGACTTTAAGTGATATTCCAACATTAGGTGAAGTTGAAGGAGTCTCTTATTTACAAGGCTCCCTTTCGTTAGAAGGTGACTTCGGGCTAATTGAAGTTGATGGTCAGGATATTGTCCTTGAGCCCGCCTTATAACACATATGAGCCCTTCTCCGGTCAATAGGCAATAGCATTTTTTGGCTGCGCCAGCAGCCAATGCTCTCGAACAACAAAGTCGTCTACTTCGCTCTGTCATTTGCGCCATTAAGTCATTGCTTACGGCAAACACATATAGAAGGTCTCTTACTGCCGTCTATCGCGGCAAAGGTCACTCACCCAATACCAGCAATGCATACACTCGATGCCGACAACAATTTGGTCTTGAAAGGGCGCAAGAGTGTCTAAGAGTGCGTCAGGGGTGGCGTCAACTTTCTTATGAACCACGGAGTTACCCGCAGAATCAATGATACAGACGTAAAGAATGCGCGCATGCAGATCGATGCCGCAGTAATAATCATGCTGTTGGTTATAAAATCTCATCGAGTCTTCTCCTTTTTTGGATTTGTCGCCTTCCAGCTTAGCCTGCTGGTTAAGCTGGAGGAGAAGGCTCAATGAGTATCAAAGCGCTTAAAACAGATTCGCAACGCGTGGCATTTTTAGTATGCGTTGATTTATGTGTTTAAGGTATTATGCAGTGACTTCGTATTGCGTTGCTCACTACTTGGCTTAGCGTTATACGAACTCGAAAATTTAACATGGAGAGTGAATTGAAAGATTATGAAGTTTATCTGTTCGATATGGACGGAACATTAGTAAATTCAGAACCTTTAAAGGGCAAAGCGTTAGCATTAGCGTGTTTAGATTATGGCGCACACGTAGACTACAACATTTACAAAGATGTTATGGGTGAAAGTTGGCAGGTTGTAACGGGTCACTTCTTTGAAAATGCAAATATTGCTCCTGACTTAACAGAGTTTAATTGCTACTTTCGAGCTCATTACGAACAGTTGCTCAATGATGGTCTTGAGCTAAATGTTGGGGCTAAGGCTTACATAGAACAGTTAAAACTAGCAGGTAAAAAGTGTGGAGTTGTTAGTTCAGCAGCAACATGGATGGTGGCTAATATTTTAGCCTCGTTACAGCTAGAGAATGCTTTTGACCTTGTTATCACGCAGGAGCACGTAACTAAGCATAAGCCTGATCCTGAAGCCTATACTTTAGCTCTTGGCAAATTAGCTGCTTCACCTGACCAAACAATTGTGTTTGAAGATTCTACAGCGGGTATTCGTGCTGGTAAATCTAGTGGCTGTGACGTCATTGCTGTTAAGCATGACTTTAATGGTAAAAATGACCTAACCGGTGCAGTTAAAGCAATCAGCACATATGAGGAAATGTTCGTATAACAAGGCGCATCAATTGACAAAATACATGTCACAAATTTTGCTTCGCAAAATATAGTGCCAAGTATTTTGCAACTGTGCTTTGCGTTATGCGCTCGCAGAAATGGAGATAATCAATCATGGAAGATTTAGCTAATTCGTTAAGAAGTTCTGGCCTAAAAGTAAAAATTAAAAAAGGAAAAATTGCAGTTCGGCTTGACGGGCTCTCAAATCCGGTTTCGATAATAAAAGATATACCTGCTGATGAGTATAAAGTGAAAACGAATGATTCGATTCTATCGATAATTTCCTGTCTTTTGCTATTTATTGGTCTGTCAGGTATTTATGAGTTTAGTGGTAATGCTTTGATTAATGTTGCACTTATCTCCGTTTCTATATTGTCTTTTGTTACAGTGTTACTTACAGAGTTTAAGCTAACTAAATTACGCGCTACTGTAGTTGCGTTCAATCGTGGAGAACGCGTATAACACATATGAGCCCTTCTCCGATCAATAGGCAATAGCCTTTTTTTGGCTGCGCAGCAGCCAATGCTCTCGAACAGCAAAGTCGTCTACTTCGTTCTGTCATTTGCGCCATTAAGTCATTGCTTACGGCAAACACATATAGAAGGTCTCTTACTGCGGTCTCACCGCTGCCTGCCAATCATGTGACAGGGCCATTAGACATTACTTCCTGTTCCCACGCAGGAGCGTGGGAACGAGTTACATATATTTTGTTGGCTCAGGGAGGTTTGGGATTGCCGAGATGGTTCTCGTATCCTGTATTACACCGACTTACCGAGAGAGCAAGCCGAGCAAAAATTTCTAATGCATCTCAAAGAAGAAGCGGAGAAGTGGCTTGAGAATCAGTCATAACAAACAACTGCAGCGGATCAATTTGCGCTGCGCTTCAATTGCCCGCTGAGTTGGGCGTTATGTTTCTGTAAGGTTCAAATGAAAGCTCACAATGATAAAGCTCTGAGACAGAAATACTCAGTGTGTTTAATGTCCAACCATAAATGGAAGAAATTCTTTCTTGTAATGGCAGAATATGGAGCAGATTTTTCTGGTATTGAGTATCATTTTACGGATACTGAAAAAGTTTTCTTTGGTAATGCTCCTAGTAACCAACAGGTGTGGGATTCGGCAATTGATGATCCCGTTAAAGGCTGTGGTGGACCTGTCGAGTACAAGCACATTGAACGCATATGTATCCCAAAAACTTATTCATATCAGCCTTATGAAAATGCTCCTACTACATACCGTGACCTGAATTTAGAGAGGTTTCTGATAGAACTTTGCGAGGTTGGCGAATTTCCGATAGTGAGGACTGATAAGGGTATCGAAATCTTGGGCTACGAAACATAACACATATGAGCCCTTCTCCGGTCAATGGGCAATAGCATGTTTTGGCTGCGCCAGCAGCCAATGCTCTCGAACAACAAAGTCGTCTACTTCGTTCTGTCATTTCCGCCATTAAGTCATTGCTCACGGCAAACACGTATAGAAGGTCTCTTACTGCGGTCTCACCGCTGCCTGCCAATCATATGACAGGGCCATTAGACATGACTTCCCGTTCCCACGCAGGCGCTATTCAAAAAGAAAGCTAAACGTTTGTTTTCCAGTTATCTTCAGGCTCAGTTTGGGGGTAAGCAACGTTGTTGTCCGTTGAAGCGGTTGCGAACCAGCTCTCTGGCCTAGGGATAGCGTAGTTGGAGATTAGGTGCAGGATGATTGTACTGACTAAAGGTGTTGGAGACATGGGCTTTCAAATCAGCACCGTGACGCATGATTTTGGTTCGGCGGCGAAGTAAATCGCGAGTGGCCCTCATCGCTTTTGGATAGATATAAGCCAGCGGAAAGTTACCGCCCCTGAGAAGAGAAGCAATGTTATAGGAATCAATGCGGTCGTTCTTGGTTTTGCCGCCGTGAATTAATTGAGCATTATACGATTAAGGAGAAAAATGAAGCCGGATTTACACGGAAGTAGAATCATATTGAGGTCAATTCAAACGAATGATTCTGATGATTTGTTTGAAATTTATGGTGATATTCAAACAATGGAATTTGCCTCAGACCCAGTTTTTACATCGAAAGATCTGATAGTTCAGATGCTAGAAAGCGTTGCTCGACTAGAGAAATCAGGTGAATCGTTGGAATGGGCGATTATGGATCAAGCGACAAACAAGGTTATTGGAACCTGCGGCTTACATAGCTTTAGTGATAACGGTGATTCCTGTGAAGTCGGATGCTTACTAAATTCATCGTACTGGCGACAAGGGTATATGTCGGAAGCTCTTAGTTTATTATTTTCACATGCTCAATCTTTGGGTATTGAAAGATTGTATGCAGATATTGATGAGGGTAACTTTCGGTCTCAAGCTTTGTTTAACAAACTAGGTTTCAAAGTTAAAAACGGTCAGTTTCAGCGCTTGGTGTGAGGCATCGTATAACACATATGAGCCCTTCTCCGGTCAATAGGCAATAGCATTTTTTGGGCTACGCCAGCAGCTAATGTTCTCGAACAACAAAGTCGTCTACTTCGCTCTGTCATTTCCGACATTAAGTCATTGCTTACGGTAAACACATATAGAAGGTCTCTTACTGCGGTCTCACCGCTGCCTGCCAATCATGTGACGGGGCCATTAAACATTACTTCCCGTTCCCACGCAGGAGCGTGGGAACGAGTTAAGCGAGTATGTCTTCAATCACTGAACCTAGTGAGGTTTTTGCAGTGGCTTTTAGTGGTTAACGTGGTCTGCTGAAAGTTGATTGATACGGTATTCACCCTTTAAGGCGTTGTTAGAAATTCATTGATAGATGGAGTCAGAACAAGGATGACAAAACGTTACCCACCGATTGAGCCGTTTAATTCGGGTATGTTAGAAGTTAGTGATGGTCACAGAATTTATTGGGAAGAGGTTGGCCATCCTGAAGGAACTCCAGCTATTTATCTTCATGGTGGGCCCGGAAGTGGTTGTGGTTCTGGTGCAAGGCGTAATTTTGATCCCGAAGCCTATCGTGCCATTCTATTTGATCAGCGAGGTTGTGGTCGTAGCCTTCCGCTCATGTCTGAGCCTGATGCTGATTTGAGTACAAACACGACCGATCACCTGATTGCTGATATCGAAGCCCTTCGTGAGCACCTTAATATCGATAATTGGGTTGTTGTGGGTGGGTCCTGGGGGGTGACACTAGGTCTTGTATACGCTCAGCGATATCCAGAGCGAGTCAGAGCGATGGTGCTTGGGGCCGTAACGACTGGAACACGACGTGAAATCGATTGGATCACGCGGGATATGGGTAGAGTCTTTCCTCGTGAGTGGGAGCGTTTTTGCGCGTTAGTACCTGAAGCAAAGCAAAGTGGCGATATAACTGCTGCCTATGCACGACTCTTGGCTGACCCAGATCCAAAAATACGCGAACAGGCTGCACTCGAATGGTGTCGTTGGGAGGACACCCATGTTTCACTTATGCCAGATTGGAAGCCCGACCCACGTTACAGAGAACCAGAGTTTAGCCTTATATTTTCTCGTGCTGTAACGCACTATTGGAGCCATGATTGTTTTTTAAAAGATGGTGAGTTGATGGCGGGTATCAACCGTATCGAAGATATTCCGGCTGTCCTAATCCACGGTCGATGGGATATTTCTGGGCCGCTTGATATTGCTTTGGCGCTACATCGTGCGTGGCCGAAGAGTGAGTTATGTATCTTGGAAGAAGCTGGTCATGGTGGGATTGGTTTTCCTGAAGCGATGACGGCTGCACTGGATAAGTTTCGTAAATAGACATTCATTGTCTATCTTAGTGACACCAAAGTGTAGTCAGCAAAGCACTGATTTCACGGTGGGTCAAAGAGGCTGAGGAGAGGGGGGCGTATCGCCAGATATCGAGCCAACCGGGAAAATATTGCCTCTCGACGCCTTTGTGAGTCGTTAGGTTTTGTTGCTCACAGCCATATTCAAATACTGGCAAAACTATGAGCAGCTGCAACGATTCAATCTGCATTGGTGGAGTTATCGCAATATGATGAGTGAGAGAGGCGTTTGTGGCTGATGTTCATGGAGATTGAATGCTGTCTTTAGAACCCTCCATTGAGATTGTTGATGACTCATTTTTTAAGGGCGTTTTTGAGTATGATTAATTGGCTACGGGCTTTACTCGCGTTTGGTGTCTTGGCGGTCTCTTTTTCCTCGATGGCGCAGTCGCTACCAGAAGGAACGATCCAAGAAGGATCGCTAGCTAATCAAAAATTGATCCAAGATGCCATGGCAGGAGTGCTGGTTACGGTGGCGTCACAAGGCTGTGAGCAGCCGAATGAATTTGTGCCTTATGTGCGCGAAATGCCGTCAGGCGAGGTAGGCACAAGAATGTGGCGAGAGCTATGGATTGTCGAAGGCTGTGGTGACAGCTATCCGATAAAACTTCGCTTTCAGGAGGCGGGAGCTGGCGCCGCGAATTGGATGATTGAATAAACCGCACTGAAAATAATAAACGTCGACAATTGTGTCGCATTAATAATGAGGAAAGTATGTTTACATTGGATGTTAATCGTGACCTAAAACTGGAACTTATCAATACACGCTTTGCGCCGATTTATCTGGATATCGTTACCCGCGATCAGGAGTATTTAAGCCAATGGTTAGTGTGGCCACCGCATGCCCATGATGAAGCGTTCTTTTTGAGCTTTATTAAAAAATCCCTTCACGATTATGCAGAAGGTAAATCATTGGTATGTGGCATTATTTATCAGGGGCAATTGGTAGGCAGTGTGAGTTATAACACTATCAATCAGTCGCTTAAAAAGGTGGAAATAGGCTATTGGCTGAGTTCTTTACACCAAGGGAAAGGGATTGTGAGTCAAGCCGTGGCTAAGCTCATTGAGCTGGCGTTTACCCAGTTTGGTATGGAAAAAGTACAGATATCGGCGGCAACGGAAAACACGCCAAGCCGAAAGGTCTGTGAGCGTTTAGGGTTCACACTCGAAGGCGTAATACGTCGTGCTGAAAATTTAAACGGACGCATTGTTGACCATGCCATTTATGGTTTAGATCGCGCAACGTGGAAAATTGCGAATTAGGTAGAGAGATCAAGGATACTCATGAATACAGAACAACAGGCATTTTTAAACGCCTACCTTGCCACCTTAAGTGAAGCAGAACGTCAGGCGGTGCCTGAAACGATTGCCGAGTACTTTTGCGCGGATGAATACAATGCCAACGAATGCGCCCGTTTGATTGATCAAGGCATAAAGCGCGCATCGTGCAGCTTAAAAGTATGCTACGAGATAGAGAATGAACCTTACCCGCAAGTCGGGCGTTTAACCGTGGTGCTTAACTGGGCGCAGCAGCCGGTTTGTATTATTAAAGTGACTGAAGTGAGCGAGTGCCCGTTTGATCAAGTGACTGCTGAGTTCGCCGCAGCGGAAGGAGAAGGCGACAAGAGTTATGCGTGGTGGCGGCAGGCACATCTTGCGTTTTTTGAGCAAGAGGGGCAGGCACTCGGCGTGCCGTTTACAACTCAATCCCCTTTGGTGTTAGAGCGCTTTGAGAAAGTCTATCCGCTTGATCACCATGAAACTGAGCAGGTAAGCGCATGATAAAACAAGTCGGTCAAACGCTCATCCAACCCGAACACTTGGCGCGCTGTCACTGCGGGGCAGTTGTGTTAGCCCTCGCGTTACCCAATGGGATTGAAAACCCCAGACGCTGCGATTGCTCAATGTGTCGACGCCGAGGCGCCATTGTTGGCTCAGTCAAGCTTGCACAATTGCGTGTCGTTGCTGGCAGTGAGCAACTCAGTGTGTATTCCTTTAATACTCACACTGCTAAGCACTATTTCTGCTCACGCTGTGGCATTTACACCCATCACCAACGTCGCTCCAATCCGAGTGAGTTTGGGTTCAATATTGCCTGCTTAGATGGCGTCAATCCGTTCGAGTTGGAGAATATTCCCGTGATGGATGGAGTTCATCATCCAGCGGATCGCTAACATGTCGTGGATATCGTTTTGAGGGGTGGCTATGACGAAATTGGCATTTGTATCGGGTGGGTCGAAAGGAATCGGTTTAGGCTGTGTTCTGCGGCTAGTTGAGGCAGGTTATCAAGTGATCACGTGCTCGCGCAACGTAGACGTGTGGCAGGCCGTTGTTACTGAATACCCTGCACTTAAAACCGTTGATTATCAACAAGCTAATTTAGCCGATCAGGCTTCGCTAGAGCAGCTTTTCCGCTATATTCGCGAGCAATATGGTCAGTTAGATATTGCAATCAATAATGCCTCACCGGCGTTAGGTTCTGGTGGTCTTTATCATCAAGTTGATATGTTTGCGTTGAAAGAAACGCTAAATAATGACTTCTGGGGACACGCCCAATGCTTGCAGTATCAAATTAAGTTGATGGAGACAGGTGGAGCCATTGTCAATGTCAGCTCAATCAATGGCTTGCGACCAACGCCAAATGCAGCGATGTACAGTGCGGCAAAGCATGCCCTAGAAGGGCTAACACAATCCGTCGCGCTAGAAGCAATCAGAAATAATATCCGTATTAACGCTGTGGCGCCGGGCGTGACGTGGACACCAAGGTGGGACGAGCGACAAACTCGTCAACCGACAATAAAGCTCGATGTTGAAGAGCAAGTGCCCGCCAAGCGCTTTGCACGCGTGGAGGAGGTTGTTGATGCCATTGAGTTCTTGCTCTCGGATAAAGCCAGTTATATCGTCGGCCATACGCTCGTTGTTGATGGTGGCCTCTCTTTGGTATAGGCCATTTACATAGGATTAAGAGAATCACATTAATATGAAATCGCTAAATACATGTGTTGTACTTTTTTTCTCTTCGTTGGGGTTATCCTCCGCGGTAGCGTCTGAACTGCCGATCAATAAGAGTAACGTAACGGGGCAGTGGATATGCTCATTTACTATGCAGGGAGACAAAGTTTATGAGGAAAGTTGGGCATTAAAAGATCACAAGGAGTTCGTATTAAATGGGCGTGTTGAATATTTTCTTGGCGAGGAAAGTGCGCGCTTTTCATACAATGCTACGGGTGAGTGGGAGTTAATCAACGACACGATTAAGCTGGTTTACAATCCTTTTGAATTTCAGAGCAATGATAGCTTTAGCCAAGCCTATCTGTCAGAGATTGAAACCGTATACATTACGCCAGCATGGAATGGCACTCGGCGATTTCAGTACGACGTTGAGGCGTTATCTGAATCGCGTATGCAAATCGGCGATGACTACGACAGTTGGCAATGTAAAAGAAACGCAAGCGCTGACTAGGGCGTAGCAAACCACATCAACACCTGCGCTGCTTAGCTTAACCAGCGTGTTGTAGCGCGAAGTCGCTCGCTAGTGATGTGGCGATGAGTTGAAGAATAAGGGCCTGTTGATTAGCAGGCCCTTTTTTTATTTTTTGATCGGACGCGGACGACCGCTTTCATCAATGGCAACATAGTTAAATACGGCATCGCTCACCTTGTAGCGTTCGCCGACACCGTCATGCTTAACCGGTTTTACCCATACTTCGAGCGCGACACTCATCGAGGTATTACCAATGCGACTGCATGTACCATAGCAGCAGACTACATCACCCACGCTAACGGGCGCTTTGAAGGTAATTTCGTTCACTGAGACAGTCACGACACGTCCACCAGAGATTTCTTTGGCGAGGATTGCGCCGGCTAAATCGAGCTGAGACATAATCCAGCCGCCAAAGATATCGCCATTGGCATTGGTATCGGCTGGCATCGCAAGTGTACGCAGCAACAGTTGGCCGCGTGGGCAGTTGTTTTTATTGTCAGACATGGCTCTCTTCACATCTTATTCAAAAGGGGCTAGCCCCTTTTTTTCAGGATAAGATTAGAATTGTGACCTCTGACACAGCATTTGGGCAAGTTTTTATTGGTCCGAGTTGCTCTCTTTGGGCATATGGCGGTAGATGTAGACACCGGTCGCGATGAGATATAAGAACGTTAAGATCATGGTGCCAAACACTTTAAAGTTCACCCAAACATCAAGCGGCATGCTGTATGCGACGTAAATATTGACCCCGGCTAATACCGAGAAAAAACTCACCCACGCCCAGTTAATGGTGCGCCATACACGATCGGGTAAGTCCAGTTCTTTGCTGAGCATGTTTTTGATTAAGGGTTTACCCATCAGCTCAGAGGCCACCAAGCCCACCGCAAACAACACATAGACGATGGTCACTTTCCATTTAATGAAGTTGTCATCATGGAAGAAGAGTGTCATTCCCCCAAACACCGCCACTAAAGCCGCAGTGACAATCTGCATTTTCTCCACTTTTTTATACAGCACCCACACTAAGGCGACTTGGATCAGGGTCGCGATGATCAAGGCGCCTGTGGCGACATAAATATCGTAAAACTTATACAGCGCGAAGAAGATAATGAGTGGAATAAAATCAATCAGTTGTTTCATAAAACGACACGATGCCTTTTAGGCGGATTGAACAAATGTTTTGGAAGTGTAACCAATTGTGGCGAGGGGAGGAAATACGAAATGGCGCAAAAAGGGGGAAGAGAAGATACCGCCCAGCGCATAACATCTCATGCACTGAGCGGTGTGCGGTTAGATCCAGTCCCAGCCAAAGACCAAGATCATTAAGATCGGGCAAATCACTCGTACATAGCCCGGCCAGATCTTCCAAAACCAGGTTTCGCCAAGCTCAGGGCTACCTTGCACCAGCTCTTTCAAGATTTCGTTACGGTGCCATAGCCAACCTGCGACCAAGGCAAACAGCAGGCCGAGAATAGGCTGTGCGTATTCGGTGGTCACGGTAACCACCAAGCCGAACAGATCGCCAAAGTTATACACAATGGTGGCAGAGGCAAGGGTGATCAAACCACCAATCCACCAAACGGCTTTCTCGCGAGACTGGCGCAGTTCTTCGGTCGCACAAGCCACGGGCACTTCAAGCATTGAAATGGCCGATGTGAGAGCCGCAATGACCATCAGTAAGAAGAAAGCGAAGCCGATAAACAAGCCAGCACTGCCCATGGTATCGAACATGGCAGGCAAGACGTTGAACACCAGCGTATCGCTGCTGAGTAGATCCCCGCTTTCACTGTAAATCGCTACCCCGTTATGCTGCGCAACGAACATCGCTGGCATAATCAATAGTCCGGCAATAAAGGCGATACCGGTATCGAGCAGTGCCACTTGGGCGGCAGTTTTGGGAATACTGGCTGACTTGGATAAGTAAGAGCCATAAACCATCATTACGCACACACCGAGGGAGAGCGAGAAGAAAGCCTGCCCCATTGCACTTACCACCAGACTTGGCGAGAGGTGAGAAGGATCGGGGATCAGGTACATTTTTAACCCCTCAATCGCGCCAGGTTGGAACAAGATGTACACCACCATCACCACGAAGAGTAAAAACAGTACTGGCATTAAGCGAGACGACCAACGCTCGATCCCGTTAGCAATCCCGTTACGAACCACCAAAATAGTTGGCACCATAAAGCACAGCATAAGGGCAAGGTTACGGGTTTCGCTAAATGACTCTAACCAGTTCGCCGCATTAACAAAGCCCAGCGCGGTGAGCAGTGGTGACACCATAAAGCCGACCAGCCAACCGGCGACAATGGCATAGAAGCTAAGGATACCGGTTGCTCCGAGCATACCGACTAAGCCGAGCAAGCGACCCAACCACTTTTGCCCACCTGCCACTGAGGATAAAGACCGAACCGGGTTAGCGTTGCCGTAGCGTCCAATAGTGAGTTCTGCTATTAAAAGGGGATACGCTAGGACAAAAACCATGATCAAATAAATGAACAGAAAAACGGCGCCGCCGTTTGAAGCTGTTTGGGTCGGGAACCCCCAAATATTGCCCAGCCCAATCGCTGAGCCGGCTGCCGCCAAGATAAACCCTAATCGGGATGAAAATTGTGCGCGTTGTGTGTTTGCCATATCTACTCGTCAGTTTATGCGACATACCCGTTTAGCTCTACGCGAGTGCGTCCAGCAGCTTGGGTATAGATGATTGATACTGCTCATAATGCCCATCGCTGATGCGCGAGCGACACCTTATGGTGTGTAAACTTATAATTACAGAGCGAAGCTAGTGATTCGTTCCTCTAAGGCTCGTAAGTAAAACAGTTTATGCGTAAAATTTGAAGATCTTGCCGTATGTAATACCCCCAAACGAGCCAACTTCCCGATATTCTTTCCGCGCCTGCTTACTTATTCGCCGATAGTGAGTGCGATTCACTGTCTATAGTCAGTACCACAGTGGCTTTCTCTGTCGCAATTATTGATTTAACACAATGTTAACAAGGTGATGTTGCGTCACGTATTTCTGTGTCGGTTATTCATCTATGACATTACTACTGTGGGCTATTTCACTTTTGGTGACTGGTGTTGTCATAAATCTAGACAAAACACTGCTTGCACCCAGAGGCAAGCTAGGCAGAATAGGGGAAGACCATGTGGTTGATAACCCGTCGATTCCAACAATAAGGTGTGCGCAAACAAGCATGGAAAAAGTCTACGAGATCCTGACTCTTATTTTGTTACTCGCGTATTGGCTAACGATCGCGGCGGTCACTATTCGTGTGGTCTTTAAGCGTCGTGCGCTCGGGGTGTCTATCGCATGGTTGATGATTATTTACATCCTGCCGATTGTCGGTGTGATCGCCTACCTGCTATTTGGCGAGCTCAATCTCGGGAAGACGCGTGCGGTACGTGCCAAAGCGATGTTTGAACCGTATCGGCAATGGTTGCTCAGCTTACAGGCGTGTCCGGCGCATCGTCCTCAGCACGTGCGCGAGCAATCTCATCATGTTAACCAATTATGCCAAGCGCGGATTGGTGTCCCTGAATTAACGGGCAACCAACTTCACTTGCAGACCGATCCGGCAGATATTCTTAAATCCATTGCCTTTGATATTCGTCACGCTACACAAAGCGTGAACATGGTGTTTTATATTTGGCATCCTGGCGGCCATGCCGATGAGGTTGCGCAAGCCGCTTGTGATACCGCGAAGCGGGGCATACCGGTTCGTATCATGCTTGATTCTGCGGGGAGTAAGACGTTTTTCCGCAGCAAATGGCCGAGTGTGATGCGAGAAGCGGGGATAGAGCTAATTGAAGCACTGGCCGTCAATCCGTTTCGGATGTTTTTCCGTCGGCTCGACATTCGCCAGCACCGCAAAGTGGTGATCATCGATAATCATCTGGCATACACGGGCTCGATGAACATGGTCGATCCGCGCTTTTTTAAACAAAACGCGGGTGTGGGTCAATGGGTAGACGTGATGGTACGTGTTACCGGCCCCACCGTTCCTGTGCTCAGCAGCATCTTTTCTTGGGATTGGGAAGTAGAAACGGGACTGCGCAATTTACCCGCACAACCAGAATGCTCACTCATTGAAGATCACCAACATGCCAATCACGCGGTGCAAGCCATTCCATCGGGACCGGGTTTGCCGGATGGTATGATCCAACAGGTGTTAACCTTGGCTATCCACCAAGCCCATGACAGCATTACCATTACCACGCCGTATTTGGTGCCGAGTGAAGGGCTACTGTTTAGCTTACAAACGGCAGCGCAACGAGGCGTGAAAGTGACAGTGATTGTGCCGGAGAAAAACGATTCCTTAATGGTGGAGTGGGCCAGTCGATCCTTCTTTGCTGATCTAATGGCCTCAGGTATTGAGATCTACCGCTTTGGCGGCGGCTTACTGCACACCAAATCTGTGTTGGTTGATGAAAAGTACTGTTTGATTGGCACCGTAAACCTCGACATGCGCAGCTTATGGTTGAACTTTGAGTTAACGCTCACGGTCGATGATCCCGATTTTTGTGCCAGCGTGAACGCGCTACATCAGCGCTATCTCACCCAGTCTTTGCGAGTGGAACCTAAAACGTGGCAACAACGACCGGTTTATCACAAGCCGATTGAACAGTTTTTCTACATGTTCAGTCCGTTGTTATGATCGGCGCGCGCGTTTGATTGAACATGCACAAAGTGCGTTTGGTTATGCTTACCGTATAGGGGCCGTTATCCTAATCGCTTGTCAGTATTAAGATTATTAAGTGCCTCACAATTGGTAACCATTTATTCCCTTATATCCTAAAAATCCGGCGCCTTTCGCTGCCGTTTGAGGGCAGAGTTACTACACTTACTAGTGCCCCATATCGAGTGACAGGAGGTAGACATGTCTATCCGTTCACGCAGTTATACATTGAACACCACACCCGCGCGAAAGGCGCACGTGCGGGTTGTGCCAAATGGCAATGTGTTGATCCAGATTGCCAACGAAAAAAAACCGCACCTCGCGGAATTTGATGAGGTGAAGTTTGAGCGTAAAGGAAAAATCACCCAGCTGGTCGCAGAGCATGTCGAGCCGGGAAGACGAGAAAATTGGGCACTGCCAATGCATCATGATGATGCAAACGAGCTGGCGTCCTTGATTGATCAGGCTCAGGAAGAGCTTGAAATATTAATGCGCGATCTTAGCTAATCAGCGTTGTTTGCCTGTCGATACACAGAGTATCGGCAGGCTTTTTTGTTTATGGCCTATTGCCCCTGCCTGCTCTCTATCCCTAACTTTTTTTGTGCTGCGAGTTTATCTCAATTGTGAGATTTGTTAATAAATGCTGGCTCAAACACTATAAATCGTTAACCCCTTTCAAGCACACTAGTCCCAACAGCGTCACATCCGTGACGTAATACAGACACGTGACTTACATTTGTGAGGCCAGCTTCAAGCCCCTTGCTGCTGACCGACAAGTCTCCGGTTGTCGTTATGATGTAACTGGTGAAAAATGAAAGAAAAACCTCGCACAGCCTTTCTTGCAGCACCCATTGTATTGCTGCGTGGTTTAGTTCAAGCCCCCACTGTCGCGATGGTGGTGATTGGCGTTTTGATTACCTTCAGCGCTGTTGCCGCCTTGCGCGTGCCGATCAATCTCACCGTCAGTGTTACTCCAGAGCATAGTGTGCGATTCAATCGACAGGCGCTCGAGGCATTACCTTCGGCACAAATCACCACTCAAACCCCATTTACCCAAGGTGAGCAACGTTTTGAGGGTGTGGCGCTATCAACCGTTTTGGACGCTGCGGGGATGGGGGAATGTGCTGACTTAACACTGAGCGCGATGAATCGATACCAAGCGATACTCAGTGCCGACATGGTGGCACGTTATCAGCCAGTGATTGCGATGAAACGCAACGGGCAAGCGATGACACTCAGAACACTCGGTCCACTTTGGTTAGTGTTTCCTCTCGACCAATACCCGGCCATTCAGACTGACCGATTCTATTCGGCAATGGTGTGGCAGCTGACTGACATAACGTGCCAGCCCTAAGGAGTGACGAATGATGAGAAATGCCCAACTGAAGGTGATGCCGATTAAACGCACTATTTTAGTGGTGTGTATTGCGATCATGGCAATCGGTGTGGTGGTAACCACCAATAAGATCACCGCGTTATCTGAGCGCCTAACCAACGGCCAAAGCAAGCTTGTGTGGTATATGCTCAGCCTGTCCAAAGAGTACGATGCGCTGATCAGCTTGCTGGAACGCTACCAAGGTGGAAAGAGCAGTTTTGATCAGTTGGCGATTCAGCACGAGATCTTATGGAGTCGCTTTCCGGTTGCGATAACAATGGCGAATAGTGGTGATACGGAACAGGCGCATCCGACGGCGCTACTAAAAACCCTGTTCGCTGATCTTAAAGGGTATGAAAGCCGCTTCTATGCCTTGCGCTTTTCCAGTCAGGGCATGAGCCAGCTGATTGCGCATTATCGCCAGCAGCGTCAATTGCTCGATGGCTTTTTTCAGCAATCGTTAGCCATGCCGGGTAATGGTTATCGCGAGCATACGCGGTTACTTAACCAGCTCGGACAACTGACCACCGTGATGACGTTAGGGATGATAGCCGTGGGCGCGACAGTATTGATGCTGCTGGCATTGGATGCCAAACGCTATTATCGCTTAGCGCGCGAAGACCAACTGACAGGGTTGCACAATCGCCATTGGCTGTTTGATACGTTAAACGGTCGCTATGTATTCAATACTCATAATATGGCGATATTGGTGATCGACCTTGATGGCTTTAAGGCGATTAACGACAACTTTGGCCATGATGTGGGCGATCTTTTTCTGTCTGCGTTGGCAGAAAAGCTAGCGATGGCACTCCCGCCGCATGCGGTCATTGCACGGTTAGGAGGCGACGAGTTTGCAGTGGTGATGCCTTATCAGCGCGACGATGAGTCGATAGTGCTTGCTCGTGTTCTTGTCGACGTGGCGCATCAACCGATCCTCATTGACACATACCTCTGCCAAGTGTCGGCTAGCGTGGGTATCGCGCATGGAAAGGATAAACTGAGTGGAGAGCGTTTACTGACCCATGCGGACACGGCAATGTACGCCGCAAAGCGGGCAGGGAAGAACCAATATCGCGTGTATCATGACACCATGCAGCCTCCCAATGGAAAACGGCACAGTCGTGAGGAATCGCGGTTCGAAGAGGTCACCTATCAGGTAAGTAGCCATCCGCAGGGCGATGCTGAACAGACATCGCCCAACGCTTAGTGTTATCAAGCTCAGTGTTATCCAGCTTGGTATTATTGGCGTGCTGTCGCCGCTTTCATGGTTTTGACGAATTCCGTTAGTTTCGCCAGCATCGTGGGTACATCATGTTGATGCTGCTCGATGATCTTCACCACCGC
This sequence comes from Salinivibrio sp. PR5, assembly GCF_001996085.1. NCBI lineage: Bacteria > Pseudomonadati > Pseudomonadota > Gammaproteobacteria > Vibrionales > Vibrionaceae > Salinivibrio > Salinivibrio sp. PR5. Next base: position 25,138 of record NZ_MUFK01000025.1, on the reverse strand, counting down.
CGAGCCAGAAATGGCGCCTGCCGCCCCGGCGCTAATTGCCGCTTTGACTTGCTCAGGGGTCGAGATGCCAAAGCCAAGCAGCGGACGCGGTGCTTCATGATGATGCAAGGTGCCGAGTAAGTGCTCAACAGGCGTTCCCGCCTTGGCCTCGGCCCCAGTTACCCCCGCGCGCGACACCAGATAGGTATAGCCACGACCGAGCTCCGCCACCTTAGCTAAGGTGGCATCGTCTGCGTTGGGTGGCGCAATAAAAATCGGATCAATACCATGCGCTAGCGCTTGTTCGCGAAATGGCGCAGATTCAGCAATTGGCACATCTGCTACCAGCACCGAATCGACCCCGACGTCCGCACACCGGCGGTAAAAAGCGTCAATACCACGGGCGTAGACGAGGTTGGCATACATCAGCAACCCAATCGGAATGGTCGGATGCTTGGCGCGAATGGCTGCCAGCATGTCGAAACAGGTATCGGGTGTGGTGCCAGCGGCTCGGGCACGTAATGTCGCGTCTTGAATAGTTGGCCCATCAGCCAATGGGTCGGAAAACGGCATACCAAGCTCCAGCGCGTCGGCACCGCCCTCAACCAAGGCATCGACCACGGCGAGTGATTGTTCTGGATTTGGATCCCCCAAGGTGACAAAAGGAACAAAGGCACCTTGCTGTTTGGCATCCAGATTTGCGAACATCGCTTGATATCGAGTTGATGATGCCATCATGACAGCTCTCCTTTGCCTTCTAAAATGTCATATACAGTAAAGATATCTTTATCACCACGTCCGGATAGATTGACCACCAAAAGCTGCTCTTTTTCAGGATCAGCGGCAATCATTTTTTGGGCTTGAGCCAGTGCATGGGCAGATTCTAGCGCGGGAATAATACCTTCGTTGCGCGCAAGAGCTTGAAACGCTTCTAAGGCTTCATCGTCGGTGACCGCCGGATATTCGGCGCGACCAATGGCGTTAAGATGCGCATGCTGTGGCCCCACCGACGGGAAGTCCAATCCGGCTGAGACTGAATACGACTCTTCGACTTGGCCATATTCATCTTGCATCAATGGGGACTTCATACCGAAGAAAATACCGGGTTTGCCGTGCTTTAAGGGCGCGCCGTGTTGATCGGTATCGAGTCCTTTGCCTGCCGGCTCAACACCAATTAAACGCACGTCTTTGTCATCGATAAAGTCAGCAAACATGCCAATGGCGTTTGAGCCGCCACCCACACAGGCGATTACCGCATCCGGCAATCGGCCTTCTACCTGCTGAATTTGCGCACGGGTTTCCTCACCAATAATGCGTTGAAACTCGCGCACAATGGTCGGGAAGGGGTGCGGGCCCGCCGCAGTACCGAGCAAATAGTGGGCGGTATCATAGTTGGCTGACCAGTCGCGCATCGCTTCGTTACATGCATCTTTTAACGTCGCAGAGCCCGCATGTACTGGGATGACGGTGGCACCCATCAGCTTCATTCGAAACACATTAGGACTTTGGCGCTCAACGTCTTTGGCGCCCATGTAGATGCGGCATTTCAGTCCCAGTAGCGCACACGCCAGCGCAGTCGCCACACCGTGTTGGCCGGCTCCGGTTTCGGCAATGATCTCTGATTTGCCCATACGCTGGGCAAGCATCGCTTGGCCCAGTACTTGGTTGGTTTTGTGCGCACCACCGTGCAGCAAGTCCTCTCGCTTAAGATACAGCTTGGTGTTCGTCCCTTTGGTGAGGTTACGACAAAGCGTCAACGCGGTGGGTCGTCCGGCATACTCTTGCAGCAGGCGGATAAAATCGTCTTTAAATTTCGGGTCGTCTTGGGCATCAATAAACGCCTGTTCGAGCTGATCAAGCGCAGGCACTAGAATTTGGGGCACATACTGACCACCAAATTCGCCAAAATACGGGTTAAGCTTGCTCATAATTATCCTTTTACGTCTTTAACTGGGGCCGAGATAGTTTGACGGTCTTGGCGACATCTATCCTCTCAGCTAAATTATCTCGGGAAATCAACCATCCCGGAAAATCAACTATCTCGAAAAATCAATAGCGGCGAAGGGCGCGGAACGCCGCTTGTAACTTGTTGGCATCTTTCACGCCGGGCGCATGCTCGACGCCCGAGTTAAAATCCAGCCCGAGGCAGCCCTGTTCAGCCGCTTTGGCCGCATTCTCGGGGGTGAGCCCGCCGGCAATCATGACTTTGTCTTTGGCGGTTTTAGGGATCAGGTGCCAATCAAAGGTTTTACCCGTGCCGCCAGATTGTTGGCCGACTCGGCTGTCGATAAGGTGGCGGTCAGCATTCACACCGTCTAAAGCCGGTGCGACATCAGAGACACCGTGCGCTTTCCAAATTTCACAGTGCTTAGGGAGCTTTTCGCGCAGTGCTTGTAGATATGCTGCGTCTTCGTCACCATGCAGTTGCACCGCGTGAAGGCTGAGCTGTTGTGCGTACTCAGCCACGGTATCTAGCGCATGATTTTGGAACACGCCCACATAGCGCAGCGGCGCGCCTTGCTGTACGCGCTCGGCCACGGCGGATGTCACCGCGCGCGGGGAGTGCTCAACAAAAATAAGTCCACCGTAGACCGCGCCTGCCTGATAGGCGGCGAGGGCATCATCAGCGGTGGTGAGCCCACAGACTTTATTTTCCCCCAGGATCACTTTACGTAGCGCGAGGGTCAGATCGGGCTCTGCCATTAATGCACTGCCAATCAAAAAGCCATCCGCGTGGTGGGCAAGATCGCGCACATGACGGTGGCTATGAATACCACTTTCTGAAATCACGATCGCTTTTTCGCCCACTTGTGGTGCTAAACGTTTGGTGCGATCGCGATCGATGCTTAAATCACGTAAATTCCGGTTGTTAATGCCAATCACCACCGCCCCTAAGGCATTGGCACGCGCGAGCTCGTCTTCGGTGCTCACTTCGGTAAGCACGCCCAGCTTTAGCGACTCGGCTAAATCGGCCAGCTCGCGGTATTCGGCGTCGTCGAGTACTGACAGCATCAATAAGATCGCATCGGCTTGATAATGACGCGCGAGGTAAACCTGATAAGGGTCGATAATAAAATCTTTGCAAAGCACAGGCGCATCGACTTGTTCGCGTACGATCGGTAAGAAGTCAAAACTGCCCTGAAAGTAGTCCTCGTCCGTCAGGACTGAAATGGCCGCGGCAAAGGGTCGGTAGGCACGGGCGATACTGGCCGGATCGAAGTCTTCTCGAATCAACCCTTTTGAAGGTGAGGCTTTTTTGCACTCCAAGATAAACTGTGAGCCCGGCGCGGCCAGTGCAGCACGAAAGTCACGATCACTGGGCGTCAGTTGGTCGATAAAGCTGTCCAGCGGCTGAGTGCGCTTGCGCGCGGCCACCCAGCGTTTTTTGTCATCGACAATGCGGCCTAAAATGGTGTCGTTGAGGGCTGAGGTGGTCATACTGCGCTCCTTTGTGCTAACGCTTGCATGATGGTGTAAGGCTTGCCCGACGCCATCACGTCCAAGGCCTGTTGTGTGTTTGCTTTCAAGTCTTCTTGTCCGAATAAGCGTAGCAAGAGTGCCACATTGACAGCCACCGCCGCTTGCTGGGCGTCTGTGCCTTTACCTTGCAAAATCGCGCTGATCATCGCCCGGTTCTGCTCCGGCGTGCCACCGGCAATGCTGTCCAGCGGATATTGAGATACACCAAAGTCGCTGGGGGTTAAGGTGTAATGCTCAATTTGGGTCGGGGTGATTTCTGCCACCGTCGTGGGGCCGTGGATAGCTACTTCATCCAGACCGTCACCATGAACCACAGCAGCGCGCGTCATATTGAGGTTTTGCATGGTTTGTGCAATTGGCGCAACTAAGGCTTGGTCGTAGACGCCCATCAGCTCAATGCTAGGTTTCGCCGGATTAATTAACGGCCCAAGCAGATTGAAGATGGTGCGCGTTTTCATCGCTTGGCGCACGGGCATCGCGTGTCGTACGCCGGTGTGGTATTGCGGCGCGAATAAAAAGCAAACCCCCAGATTATCCAAGGCCTCGCGAGCACGGTCGGCAGGCATCGCCAAATCAATGCCAAAGGCGGCGAGTAAATCCGATGAGCCTGATTTGCTCGACACTCCGCGGTTACCGTGTTTGGCCACTTTAACGCCACAGGCGGCGGCGACAAAGGCGGCCGTGGTTGAAATATTAATGGTGTTCGCGCCATCGCCTCCCGTCCCAACGATATCGGCAAACGGATAACTGGGGCGGGGGAAAGGTTCGGCGTTGTCGGTGAGTGCTTTTGCTGCGCCCGCGATTTCTTCAGGCGTTTCCCCTTTAATCTTCAATGCGGTTAACGCAGCCGCCAATCGTGCTGGCTCGAGTTCACCCTGAATGATCGCACTAAACAGCTGCTCGCTTTGCGCTTGGCTGAGTGACTGTTGTTGGTAGAGCGTCTCTAGTAGTTGATCCATCACTGTACTTAACCTCGGTATTTGTCTGTTCGAGCTCCGTGCTTATCTGGCACGTGTTGTTGTTAGCGCTGATGCTATTGTTAGCACTGATAGTAGCCACTCGCCCAATCGATAGTGTGGGTGAGCAGAGCTGCGCCTTGTGCGGTCAAAATGGACTCTGGATGGAATTGATAACCGACCACGTAGTCGGTATTGCTCACCACCGCCATTACTTTTTGATCGTCGCCATCAAATACGGTGGCGATGACATCCAAGCTGGCAGGCACCTCAGTCGCCACCAGTGAGTGGTAACGAGCCACGGTGAGTGGGGATGCCAATGGGCCAAATACCGCATGCTGTTGGTGATGCATGGCCGATGCCTTGCCGTGCATGATGGTGCCAGCACCGGCGACTGTGCCGCCGTAGGCTTCGACGATCGCTTGCTGACCTAGGCAAATCCCCAGCATTGGCACTTGGCCGCGCAGTTTTTCAATCAATGCGGGCATACAGCCAGCGTCAGCCGGCGCGCCAGGGCCGGGCGAGAGCACCAGCAGTGGTTGGGGCAGGGTTCGAATGTGGCGAGCAATCGCCTCAGCCTCTAAATGATTGCGGAACACCGTGACCGGGTAACCGAGTGCGCGAAATTGATCCACTAAGTTATAGGTAAAGGAGTCCATGTTATCGAGCAGGACGATGTCCATTGGCGGGGTACTCATGATTGGCCTCCTTGATGGGCGGTTTGAATCGCATGGATCACCGCTTGTGCTTTGCCGCGGGTTTCGTCCGCTTCGGCTTGAGGGTCAGAATCAAACACTACACCCGCGCCGGCTTGCACGGTGGCAACGCCGTTTTCAACGTAGGCAGAGCGGATCACAATACAGGTATCCATCTCACCCGAACCGGTAAAATAGCCCACGGCCCCGCCATAACTGCCGCGACGGCACTGTTCGGTGTCACGGATAAGTTGCATCGCGCGAAGCTTGGGCGCACCGGTGAGCGTGCCCATATTCATACAGGCTTGGTACGCATGCAGTGCGTCTAAATCAGGTTTCAGTTGACCCACCACCCGAGAAACTAAATGCATGACGTGGCTGTAGCGGTCGACTTTGAGCAAGTCGGCGACATGGCGGCTGCCGGGCGTGCTAATTCGCGCCACATCGTTGCGGGCCAAATCGACCAGCATCATGTGCTCGGCATTTTCTTTTTCATCATTGCGCAGCTCAAGCTCAATGCGGCTATCTAAGTCGTGATCAATGTCGCCTTGGGCGGTTTTTCCCCGTCGGCGCGTACCCGCGATGGGATAAATCTCCACCTGATTAGTCGCTTGAGTATATTTGAGGGCGCTTTCCGGCGAGGCGCCAAACAAGCTAAATTCGCTATCACGCAGATAAAACATATACGGGCTAGGGTTGCCACGCTTCAACGCTCGATAAGCATTGAGCGGCGAGGGACAGGCGAGGGTAAAGCGGCGCGATGGCACCACTTGAAACACATCTCCGGCAATCACGTGCTTTTTCAGCGCTTCAACTTGCTGACAAAAGTCTGAATCAGAGACGGAAACCGCAACGCTGTGATCGGTCACCACGGGCGCTTCTGGAAGCGGCGCAGGCGATAAGCAGGCTTCTTTGATGCTCTGCAAGCGACGCGATAAATCCACATAGTGGGCGCTGGCGTTATCACCACCAAATAAGGTGCCTTGTAGGCGTGCTTGGCGGTGCTGGTGGTCAATCACCAGTAAGCTTTCCGCGACATAAAACAGGTAGTCGGGGCAGTGCTCGGTGCCGTCCACCGCCGGTAGCGTTTCAGTGCTGGCCACCAAATCATAGGCAAACAGGCCACCGATAAAGAGCGCATCGTCCGGTTGATTATCCAACGCGATACTTTGTTTGATAACACGCAGGGCATCAAACACCGACGCTTGGCGCAGACGGGCGTCTTCATCCAACAGCGCGCCATTGTCGTTGGGATGGCGGAACGTCAACGTCAGGGAGGGAAAGTCTCCATCGTCGGCCTGCGCTAACTTACAGGCAAGGGCTTTCAGCGCTGCGCTCTGGGCGATGCTCTCCAGCAAATGGCTGCCATTATGGGTGAGCGCTTGTAAGGTAACGCGCTGCCCGCGGCACTCAATGCGCACGGCGGCATCAATCAGCATCAGGCTTTTAAGGTCGCGTTTGGAGTCAATCTCTGCCGATTCCAACAGCATGCTATAAGGCTTATCTTGGCACACGGCGGCATACAACTCGGTCGGGTCGGCGACATAAGGCACCGAAAGTTGGAGCGTATCAAGCTCGCCATGTTGGGGATCATGAGTGTTCACAGCTTTCTCCCTGCCGCTTGCACAAAGGGGGTAAGTTCTTGCATTAGCTGCGCGAACATATCGCCGGTTAATGCTTGGTGGCCGTCTGACAGTGCTTCGCTTGGGTTTAAGTGGCTTTCCACAATGATGCCATCCGCGCCCACGGCCGCTGCGGCGCGTGATAGTGGCGTCACCAGCTCTCGCACGCCGGTACCATGGCTTGGGTCGACCAGCACAGGCAAATGGCTGCGCTGCTTCATCAAGGCCACGGCATTCAAATCCAAGGTGTTACGTGTGGCGGTTTCGTAAGTGCGAATACCGCGTTCACATAAAATCACATTGGGGTTACCTGCATCGACAATATATTCCGCCGCCAGCAAACATTCTTCGATAGTGGCGGAAAGCCCACGTTTTAACAAGACAGGTTTACCCGTTTCGCCTACCGCTTTGAGCAAGCCATAGTTTTGCATGTTACGTGCGCCAATTTGCAAGCAATCAATGTACTCGCACACGGCGTCGACTTGGCTAATTTCCATTACTTCTGACACGGTTGGCATGCCGGTCAGGTCACTGGCTTGTTTGAGCAGTTTTAATCCTTCAACCCCCATGCCTTGGAAATCATAAGGGCTGGTGCGAGGTTTAAAGGCGCCGCCCCGTAACACACGTGCGCCATGGGTTTTAACGCGCTCGGCCACAGACAATAGCTGTTGTTCGGACTCCACCGAGCAGGGACCTGCCATGACCACGAAGTGTTGACCGCCTACAGGTACATTGCCGATATGCACCACGCTGTCATGCGGCTGTACATCGCGGCTCACGCGTTTGTACTTGGTTAGAATCGGTTTGACTTCCTCAACCAGAGGGTTGGCTTCAAAATGGCATTGTTGCAGCACACGTTCATCACCCAGCGCGCCCAATACAATGCGTTCCACTCCCGGCATATAAAGCGGTTTTAAACCGCATTGCTCGATTTGATTGAGGAGGACGTTGGCATCCTGCTCGGTGGCTTGGGGCTTAAGTACAATAATCATCAAATATCCTTTTAAACTATGGTTGCCGGTTACCGTGGCTGATTGCGTGGTGGCACGATAACGCGTGATGGCAAAACTAAGAGACAAAAACGCCCGCATCAGTGGCGGGCGTTGTGAATAAGGTAGCTGTTTATACAGCGCGTCACACCGCCCGTGAGGAGCCGTGCCACCAAATAAGCGCAACAGAGGTCATGGATGTCGCCAATACACTCACGGCCTGTGCGGCAGCTGGTGCAGTGTGAATCGAATGTGATCTAGACGCGGCGTTGAAATACATGCTGCGAGACTCCGTTGTGACTGTTACCCTTAGCGCCATATCGCTCCCCAAGACAGAGAAACGGTGCGCGTTAACTTGTGTACTAGTAAACTGATATTTTGCTTCTGTGTCAACGGGGAAATCGAAAAGAATGCAGAAAAAGTGCGGAATAAGCACACGATAATAAACAACAAAGATATTCACCGTGCTCGCTAAGCGCTGATTAACTTGGCGCGTTCGCATTGACTGAGCCCCGTAGCGCGTGCTCAGCCTCAGGCTGATAAGACACACACTGACAGTGCCAAGGCGCGAGCACATTAAGGAAACCCGATACATCATGATCATTGATTTACATAGCCATACCACTGCTTCCGACGGTCGCCTATCACCAAAAGATTTGGTGCAGCGCGCGGTCGAGCGTCGCGTGGGCGTGTTGGCGATTACCGACCACGACACCACCGCCGGGCTGGTGGAGGCGCAAGCAGAAATCGACCATCAAAACTTGCCCCTTACACTGGTCAACGGTATTGAGGTTTCAACCTTGTGGCAGAACTTTGATATCCACATTGTGGGATTAAATGTCGATCCCCAGCACCCGGCATTAACCGCATTGATTGCGGAACAAGCTGAGCGACGCCAACAACGGGCTGAGCTGATTGCTGAGCGGTTAGAGCGTTCGCATTACACAGGGGCACTCGCGGGTGCGCGTGAACTGGCTGGCGATGCGCCGCTCACCCGAGCGCATTTTGCGCGCTGGTTGGTCGAGCAAGGCCACGCGAAAACCATGCAAGCCTGTTTTAAGCGCTTTTTAACCCGAGGGAACACCGGTTATGCGCCGCCCAATTGGTGCTCGATTGCAGAGGCCGTTGAAGCGATCCATGAGGCTGGGGGAAAAGCGGTGCTTGCTCATCCGGGTCGATACAAACTCAAAGCCAAGTGGCTGAAACGATTACTGGCTGCGTTTTCTGAAGCCAATGGCGATGCTATCGAAGTCGCTCTTCCTCAGCAGTCGCAACAAGAGCGTCGTTTGCTGGCCGATTACGCGCGAGATTATGGATTGTTGGCCTCGCTGGGATCGGATTTTCATTATCCCTCTCCGTGGACAGAGCTGGGCCGCAACTTATGGCTACCCAAAGACAGTCAGCCGATTTGGCATGACTGGACATGGTTAGACGCGGCTGAACAAAAATGGCAATCAGCAAATCAACTAGATAGCGACAAGCCAGACGCGTTACAATAGACCTATAAGAAGGATTATCCGGCGCGCTAGCCACCAACGCTGGATCGCGGTTGAGCATCCTAGTGTGGCGGAGCTAAAGCAGGAGGAACCATGAGTCAGTTTTTTTACGTCCACCCAGAGAATCCGCAAGCGAGGCTGATTAATCAAGCGGTGGCGATTATCCGAAATGGTGGGGTGATTATTTATCCGACCGATTCGGGCTACGCATTAGGCTGCCAACTAGAAAACAAACAGGCGCTAGAACGTATTTGCCGGATTCGTGATCTCGACAAAGACCATAACTTTACGTTGCTATGTCGTGATTTATCCGAGTTATCGCTTTACGCTCGGGTGGATAATACCGCGTTTCGCTTGATTCGAAATAACACCCCCGGTGCTTACACCTTCATTTTGAAGGCGACGAAAGAAGTGCCGCGTCGATTAATGAACCCGAAGCGTAAGACCATTGGTATTCGCGTACCGGATAACCGTATCGCTTTGGATTTGCTGGAAGCGCTGGGCGAACCCTTGATGTCGACGTCATTGATTTTGCCGGGTAACGACTTTACCGAATCCGATCCTGAGGAGATTCGCGATCATTTAGAGCACAGTGTGGATTTGATTATGCACGGTGGCGTATTGGGTGAGCACCCCACCACAGTGGTTGATTTTAGTGAAGGCAACCCAGAAATTCGCCGCCACGGCAGTGGTGATCCACAACCATTTGAATAAAAAATGAACCAAGTGTCACCATGAGCCGTAATGACTCATACAATGCGATTGCATTGTGACAATGTGCTAGTTCTGATGTTGTGTCAGCGACATGTTGACCTTCCATTCCCGCCCAGCCGCCTTGCTGGGCGTTTTTTTATTTTAAAAAGTCAGAGCCAGCCGAAACTGTTTCTCTATCCCTTGGGTTCTTGGTATTATTCGCCTCCTGGTGACGAAACCCGTCAGCAAACCAATTAATGCCAACCGTGACAGTAATGACGCCTGTGAAGGCGACAGTAAGGTAAGACAAACATGAGCGAAAAATTGCAGAAGGTGCTAGCGCGTGCTGGCGTAGGTTCACGTCGTGAGATGGAAAGCTATATCCAATCAGGGCGTGTGAGTGTGAACGGTGTGGTTGCCAAGCTCGGCGATCGTCTTGATGACCCGAGTGCGCTGGTGCGTGTAGACGGTCATCCTGTTCAACTAAGTGCGCCTTCTGAGTCTGTGTGTCGAGTCCTCGCATACAACAAACCGGAAGGTGAATTGTGTACGCGTAGCGATCCAGAAGGTCGTCGTACTGTCTTTGATCGTCTTCCCAAGCTAAGAGACGCCCGTTGGGTTGCTGTCGGTCGTCTGGATGCAAACACATCAGGCTTGTTGCTATTTACCACTGATGGTGAATTAGCAAACCGATTAATGCATCCAAGCCGCCAAGTGCAGCGTGAATACATGGTACGTGTATTCGGTGAGGTGAACGAAGACATGGTGCGTAATCTTGTCTCTGGTGTTGAGCTAGAAGACGGCGTAGCGCGTTTTGAGGACGTTGTTTACGCGGGTGGCGAAGGCATGAATCATACCTTCTATGTGGTGATCACCGAGGGACGCAACCGTGAGGTGCGCCGTTTGTGGGAAACCCAAGGGGTGACGGTGAGCCGTCTGAAGCGTGTTCGTTATGGCGATATCTATCTCGAGAAAGACTTGCCACGTGGTGGCTGGCGCGAGATGGAGTTAAAAGAAGTGAACTACTTGCGAGAAATGGTTGAAATGAAGCCAGAATCACAAACAGTGATCACCCCAGAGGATCAGAAGCGCAAAAAATCACGCCAGAAAATTCGCCGTGCTGTTCGCCGCTATGAAGAACGTATTGATTCCGATAGCAAACCGAAAAAAGCGCGCCAAGCGCGTCGTGGTAACGCACCCGCTGGTGGGCCGAAAAGCAGTGGACCTAAGCCTAAACAAGGCAACCCTCGAGCAGGCGCGCCGCGTGGCAAAGGTAAACCGCGCACCCGCAAATGACGTTTTATAGAGCGGCATTTTAAAAAGCGTTACCTGAAGCCCGGCACCTGCCGGGTTTTTTATGCGCCGTTTTTACCTTTCTTCAACCTGCATTGCCTCTCATTCTATTTTCATCCACATGATAACGATTCTTGTTTGTGATAATGTGCTACTTATCGTTTTACTAGTAAATGGATGTGATGAAAGCGGCCGAGCAGCACATCGCCACACGTTTTAACCGAATCGAACGTGTGTTGGCGTATATTCATGCCAACCTTGACCAATCCTTAAATGTGGCAGACCTAGCTGCGTTAAGTTGCTGGTCACGTTGGCAGTTGCAGCGAGTTTTTTCGGAACAAACTGGGATCAACGTTGCGCACTACGTACGAGAGCTAAAACTCGGGCAAGCGGCGCAACAGCTTGTCATGGGTCAAAGCCGTGTTATTGATATTGCGTTGATGTATGGCTTTGGCTCTGAGGCGAGTTTCTCGCGTGCATTTCGGCAGTATTTTGGTATGACCCCGCGTCACTATCGGCAGCGCGGTGTGATGGACGGTATTCGCACACCGATGCATATTGCTAGTCTGGCAACCTCTCAACCATCTTGGCTGTCTGTGCATATTCAAACGCGAGAGCCAATGTACCTAGTAGGCCAGCTTGGCTACATTCGAGGATTATTTTCATCACAGCCCGACTTTACCCATGTCGTGCCTGAGCTTTGGCAACACGTCCATCAGTCATCATGGTATGCCGGTGAGTGTGAGAGTATTGGCGCGATTAACGTTACCCAAGCGGAGACACTGGGGGAGCCTTTACCCTATTTAGCCGGTCAAATCACAATGTATCCGCCTGAAGACAATGCGATCACTCACTGGGCAATCCCTGCCACAACCTATGCGGTGATCACACATACTGGCCCAGTGAGTGCATTACCGGAAACGCTTAAGGCTTTTATCTACCATTGGCTGCCTCAATCTGGCTACACATGTACCGACGGGGTTGAGCTAGAAGTTTATCCTCCACACTATCAGCCTGCCGATCAGCACGCTGTGATGCACTATTGGGTGCCGCTCGATACCACACACCTTGCACCAAATTGAACAGTTTTTATCAGTCCCGTCCTTACAATGCGAATGATTTCGTTTTCTATTTAAGTTGTTTGAGTTGTAAGAAGGACGTTTTAATGCAGGCACCAACATCTCGCGTATTCGCCAATGGTTGGCGACGCTCGCCGTTAGCACTTGTTATCATGGGGACACTTACCAGTGCGTTGGCCCATGCTGAGAATGAACAGAGTGATATTGAAACCATTCACGTGCTGGGCGATACCTACCGAAATACCGCTACTAAAACAGTACTGGCACCAGAAGAGACGCCGCAGGCAATAACGGTGATTGATAGCGACACCATCGAGCAGCGCCAAGCCAGTTCATTAAGTGAAGTGGTGCGCTACACCCCCGGCGTTAATACGGAGTTGCGAGGTGGGGCAGTGACGCGCCTCGATTTGTTTAATATTCGGGGCTTTATTAACTATCAAAACTTCTTTGATGGTCTCGCAGTGCCTTACAACACGTGGAATTTGCAGCCGCAAATCGATCCGATTGCCATCGAACAAGTCGAAGTTTTTAAAGGGCCGACGTCGGTGTTATACGGGAATATTCCACCGGGTGGCATGGTGAACATGATTGCGAAGACGCCGCAACAGCAAGCTGCACATCGCGTGGCGGTGAGTACCGATTCGGACGCGTTGCGTGAGGTGTCGGTCGACAGTACGGGCGCAATATCAGATACCTCACTGGCTTATCGAATGGTGTCACTGGCTCGGCAAAAAGACGGTCAGGCGGGTGACTCGGAAGAAGAGCGGTATGTGGTTGCCCCATCGCTAGATTGGCGGGTATCGCCAGATACCTTGGTGAACGTTAACCTTTATTACCAAGCAGATCCGGCGGCGGGAATCTATACTTCATTACCCGCTAAAGGCTCGGTATTGCATAGTGACACAGGCCGTTTATCGAGCGACAGCTTCTCCGGTGATAACCATTGGAACACCTACGACCGAGAATTCTTGATGCTCGGGTACAAGGTGCAGCATCAGCTTTCTGCCGATTGGTCAGTACTTCATACCGCACGCTACACGGATGCAGATTTGCTGCAAAAAAACATGTATCACCAGAAGAGCAGTGATGGTCAGCACTACCCACGCAATGCCTATCTTACCGACGAATCTATGACGTCTTGGGTTGTCGACACCCAGCTATCAGGAGATTTACGTTGGGGGAAATCGCAACATTACACCTTATTGGGGCTCGATTATCAGAATATGTCTTCTGATGTTAGCTATGACGACACGCTAGCGGGTGTCGTGCCGGATATTGATATTTTTCACCCCAATAACCATCAGATTGACCCAAGCGCGTTGACCTTTGTTTATCAAGATCAGCACGATATCGAGGTGGCGCAGACGGGCATCTATGCTCAAGATCAAATCCTTTGGAAACAATGGGTTTTGCTTGCCGGTGCGCGGTACGATGAATATCAGTTAAAAGATGACCAACGCACCCTGTATGCAGGTACGCCCAGTGGATCCGATAAAACGATTCGCCACTACAATTTAGCATTTCGTGCTGGGGCAATGTATCAATTCAACAACGGTATATCGCCTTATCTCAGCTATTCAGAAAGTTTTGAACCCACGGATATGGATAACCGCGGTAACGTATTTGATCCATCCACGGGTAAACAATGGGAAGCGGGGCTTAAATATCTTTCACTAGATGGCACGACGGGATTCAATCTGGCGCTGTTTGAGCTCAAAAAACAGGATGCCTTGGTCAACGATCCCAACGACTCCTATGCGAAAATTCAAACCGGTGAAATTCGATCTCGTGGGATAGAAGTCTCTCTCGATCACGCGCTGAGTGTCGACACAGACGTGTCACTGACTTACGGCTACATGGATATGGAAATTACGGACGATCCTAATCTTGAGGGAAAAACGCCTGTTTGGGTGCCAGAGCAAACTGCCAGTGCATGGCTGAATCATCAAGTCAGTGCGGGGACACGAATCAGTGTTGGTGCGCGTTATGTGGGTGAGTCACAGGGTAACGCCAACAATACCTTTACCGTGCCGGATTATACGGTGTTTGACACCGCGATTCGCTATGACTTATCGCAGCTTTCCTCGTCGCTTTCGGGGGCAAAAGTGTCGCTATCTGCAACGAACTTGTTCGATAAGACCACATATAGCTGTTTAGATGAGTTGAACTGTTGGTATGGCGATGAGCGAAATATCAAGGCCAAGCTCAGCGTCGATTTTTAACCAGTGAAATACGAAAAGCGCCCCAGTTTTGGGGCGTTATCGATTAGCGTTTTGGTTGCGCATCAATACACTGACCGTGCTCGTTAATACCTTCTGGCGCCATCAGGTAAATATACAGCGGCATAATATCGAGTGGGGTTTTCAATGTTTGTGGATCCTCGCCGGGGAACGCGCTGGCGCGCATACTGGTGCGGGTGCCGCCCGGGTTGATGGCATTGACACGGACCTTGGTGTCAGACATCTCATCCGCCAGTACTTGCATCATACCTTCGGTCGCAAACTTAGATATCGCATAACTGCCCCAATAAGCACGACCTTGGTGGCCTACCGTTGATGTGGTAAATACAATGCGTGCGTCATCCGACTTCTTCAGCAACGGGAGTAGGGCTTGTGTCATTAGCATGGTCGCTTTGACATTCACCTGCATGACATCATCGTGCGACTTCTCATCAATTTGGTCAAAAGGGCTGAGTACGCCAAGTAGCCCCGCGTTATGCAATACGCCATCTAAGCGACCAAACTGTTGCTCGATGGTATCGGCCATATCCATGTAATGCTGACGCGTAGCGCCGAGCATATCCAATGGGATAATGGCTGGCTGTGGCGCGCCCATCGCATCAATCTCATCGTATACGGCTTCAAGCTTTTTCACAGTACGGCCCAGCAAAATAACCGTTGCGCCTTTTTCGGCGTAACTTAATGCGGCTTGACGGCCAATACCTGCGCCTGCACCGGTCACTAAAATGACGCGACCTGCTAGGGCATTTGAGGTAACTTGATATTCCACGATACAAATCCTTATTTATTGTTAAACGTAGATTATTGTAAGGTTGCGGGTGATGTGTGACAACCAAGCGCGTGATGCGCTGTATTAAGGCATTGCCACCAAAGCGAGACAAAGAGGATACAACATTGGAATTTATTGCGGATTATGGGCTGTTTTTGGCCAAAGTCATCACCTTTTTAGTGGCTGCAGTGGTACTGGTTGCCCTGGTTCGTGCCGCGAACGACAAGGGTGGACAAAAGGGGAGCCTGAAGATCACCGATCTGACCGAGAGCTTTAAGCATCATCGTGAAGCACTGGAACACCACCTTTACAATGAGGCTGAGCTAAAGGCGCGTGATAAGGCAGAGAAAAAAGCCAAGAAGGCGGAAAAGAAAGCCCAAAAAGCCGCGGCGAAGAAAGACAGCGAGCACAACCCGTCACGTGAGCCGCGATTGTTTGTACTGACCTTTAAGGGCAGTATCGATGCCCGAGAAGTGGAAGGGTTACGAGAAGAAATTTCTGCCATTCTCGCGGTGGCGACAGCTGACGATGAAGTGTTAGTGCGTCTAGAAAGTGGCGGTGGCATGGTGCATGGCTATGGTCTTGCCGCTTCGCAGTTAGCAAGAATTCGGAAAGCGGGCGTGCGTTTGACCATTTCGGTCGATAAAGTCGCCGCCAGCGGTGGCTATATGATGGCGTGTGTGGCGGATAAAATCATTGCAGCACCGTTTGCCATCATCGGGTCAATTGGTGTGATTGCGCAATTACCAAACTTTAATAAGTTACTGAAGAAGAACGATATCGAGTTTGAGCAACTGACCGCCGGTGAATTTAAGCGCACCCTGACGATGTTTGGTGAAAACACGGATAAAGCACGTGAAAAATTCCAAACCGAGTTAGAAGAAACCCACGACCTTTTCAAAGGGTTTATTACTGAGCATCGTCCGACATTAAATGTGGATGCCGTGGCAACGGGTGAGCATTGGTTCGGTAATCAAGCCATTGATTTGGGTCTTATCGATGCGGTGAGCACTAGCGATGAATATTTATTTGAGGCGGCAAACAGCGAGCGTCATGTCCTTGCTGTGAGCTATCATCAGCGTAAAAACATCGCAGAAAAGCTTGCAGGCGCCTCAGCAGAGGTTGCTGATCGCGTGCTACTTAAATGGATCAGCCGCGGCCAGCGTCCCTTGATTTAACGGTTGTTTGGCAGCACACCATCACGTTTCACCGTGATGGTGTGGTTTCAACCGCGGAGTGAGCAAAATCTTGGCTATGATTGGAGTCAAACACACAAATATTGTGAGCCAAGCCAAAAATTATCGTTTCTGTTTGGCTATTTATCGGGTCGCAATGGTAATGATTAGCGCGTTTTTTCCCGAACCTGTCTTAAAAAGATGGACCACAATAAATGATCACAATTAACTAACAATTGTGGAAGGGAGAAGCAATCAGCGTGTTTTACTGCGAATTTAGTTGATATTCGGTCAGACTCGCTCAATATTGTAAAACAGAAAGCGTCTTACTCACTATCATGAGTTTGCAACGCAACGAATTATCGACAGTTTTTAGCGCAAAGGGCGTACATTAGGTCATTATGGGCAAATCTCTCGTCATCGTGGAGTCCCCAGCAAAGGCGAAAACGATCAACAAATACCTCGGCAAAGACTTTATCGTGAAGTCGAGTGTCGGGCATGTTCGTGACCTGCCAACTGGTTCGACGCAGGGCGGCAAAAAAGCCGCTCCAGTGTCAACGAAAGGGCTCAGCGCCGAAGAAAAAGCGCGAATTAAGAAAGAAAAAGAAAAGAAGGCGCTCATCAACAAGATGGGCGTCGATCCTTACAATGGTTGGCAAGCGAAATACCAAGTCCTGCCGGGTAAGGAGAAAGTGGTTGCCGAACTCAAGCAGCTAGCGGAAAAAGCGGATCACGTTTATCTCGCAACGGATTTGGACCGCGAAGGGGAAGCCATTGCTTGGCACCTGCGGGAACTGATCGGTGGCGACCATGATCGCTTCAAACGCGTGGTGTTTAACGAAATCACCAAAAATGCGATTACACAAGCCTTTGAAACACCGGGCGATGTTAATATTGATGGCGTCAATGCGCAGCAAGCCCGCCGTTTCCTCGACCGCGTCGTCGGGTTTATGGTCTCGCCGTTGCTGTGGAAAAAAGTTGCGCGTGGCCTATCGGCGGGTCGTGTTCAGTCGGTGGCGGTAAAACTGCTGGTTGAACGCGAGCATGAGATTAAAGCCTTTATTCCAGAGGAATTCTGGGATGTGCATGCGGATACCCTAACGCCGAACGCACAGGCACTTCGTTTGCTGGTTGCACAACAAAACGGCAAGGCGTTCAAGCCGAAGAACAAAGATCAGGCCATGGCGGCGGTGTCGGCGCTTGAGCATGCAAGCTTTGTGGTACGCGATCGCGAAGATCGTCCGTCGACCAGCAAACCGTCTGCGCCTTATATCACCTCGACATTGCAGCAGGCGGCCAGTACTCGCTTGGGCTTTGGGGTGAAAAAGACCATGATGCTGGCTCAGCGTTTGTATGAAGCCGGTTACATCACCTACATGCGTACCGACTCGACCAACCTCAGCAAAGAAGCGGTGGAAGCGGCCCGTGGCCACATTGCGAGTGAATATGGCGAGCAATACTTGCCAGAGTCTCCCATTGTGTATGGTGCGAAGGCGAATGCACAGGAAGCGCACGAAGCGATTCGTCCCTCTGACGTGGGTGTGAGCGCGAGTGATCTACAAGGCATGGACCCAGACGCTCATCGTCTGTATGACTTGATTTGGCGCCAGTTTGTTGCCTGTCAAATGATGCCCGCGAAGTATGATTCAACCACACTGACCGTCGCAGCCGGTGATTTCTCGCTGAAAGCGAAAGGACGCACGCTGCGCTTTGATGGTTGGACACGCGTTCAACGCCCATCGGGCAAGAACGAGGACCAAACCTTACCGGCTGTCGATGTGGGTGAAACCCTCAAGTTAGAGCAGCTTGATCCTAAGCAGCACTTTACCAAGCCACCGGCACGCTTTACTGAGGCCGCACTGGTAAAAGAGCTTGAAAAGCGGGGGATCGGTCGACCATCGACCTATGCGTCTATCATTTCCACCATTCAAGACCGCGGGTATGTGCGGGTTGAAAACCGTCGCTTTTATGCTGAGAAAATGGGCGAAATTGTGACGGATCGACTCAACCATAGCTTCGCTGATCTGATGGATTATGACTTTACCGCGCGGATGGAAGCGTCGTTAGACAAAATTGCCGTCGGTGATATCGATTGGAAAGCGGTGCTCGATAACTTCTTTGCCGACTTTACCTCGGAGCTGGAAACCGCAGAGCAAGACGAAGACGACGGTGGTATGAAGCCCAACTACATGGTGATGACAGATATCGACTGTCCAACCTGTGGCCGTAAAATGGGTATTCGTACCGCGTCGACAGGGGTATTCCTTGGTTGTTCGGGCTATGCGTTACCACCGAAAGAGCGTTGTAAAACCACCATCAACCTGATGGATGAAGATGGTATTGTCAACGTGCTTGAGGAAGACGTTGAAACGGCCGATCTTCGGGCGATGAAGCGTTGTCCGATTTGCGAAACCGCCATGGATTCTTACCTGATCGACCAGCACCGAAAACTGCACGTTTGTGGTAATAACCCAAGCTGTGAAGGTTATGTGGTCGAAAAAGGTGAATTCAAGCCAAAAGGCTACGATGGCCCGGTCGTTGAGTGCGACAAGTGTGGTAGCGACATGGTGCTGAAAAATGGTCGTTTCGGTAAATACATGGGATGTACCAACGAGGAATGTAAGAACACGCGTAAGATCCTCAAAAATGGTGAGATTGCTCCACCGAAAGAAGATCCAGTGCATTTCCCCGAGTTGCCGTGTGAAAACTCGGACGCGTATTTCGTGTTGCGTGATGGCGCATCGGGCCTATTTATGGCCGCGAGTAACTTCCCGAAATCTCGTGAAACGCGCGCACCTTTGGTTGAAGAACTTCACCGCTTTAAAGACCGTATTTCTGATAAGTTCAAATACTTAGCAGATGCGCCACAGGAAGATCCGGAAGGACGTCCGACAGTGGTTCGCTTTGCGCGCAAAACGAAAGAAAACTATGTGCGCAGTGAAGAAGACGGAAAACCGACAGGTTGGTCAGCGTTCTTTGTTGATGGTCAGTGGGAAGTCACCGACAAACGTAAGAAAAAAGCCAAGGCTGACTAAGCCGAAGCGCTTGTGATTCAAACCCGCCAGTACGGCGGGTTTTTTCGTTGTAGGCACGAGTGAACCTTCGCTTGATCCGCCCCAATATCTTCTCGATACCAATTGCTAAAATGCCGCCTTTCATTTCATCTCTGAGGCCACATGGAGCTTCATCAATTAGTCAATACACTGGGCCAAGACTTAAAATACCGTTATGGCGAACGTGTTCATAAGCTCACATTGCATGGCGGTTTTAGCTGCCCCAATCGTGATGGTACGCTTGGGCGAGGCGGGTGCACATTTTGCAATGTGGCTTCGTTTGCCGATGAGCAGGCTCAGCATGGCTCGGTGAGCCAGCAACTACAGCAACGCGCCAAAGAAGTCGATCGCGCTCGACGCTATCTTGCCTATTTTCAGGCCTATACCAGTACTTACGACGAAGTCACACGCTTAAAAGCCTTGTACGAGCAAGCACTCGCGCGGGAAAACATGGTGGGGCTTTGTGTCGGTACACGCCCTGATTGTGTGCCACAGGCCGTATTGGCGTTGTTGGCAGACTATCACCAACAAGGGTTTGAGGTTTGGTTAGAGCTTGGCTTACAAACCGCTCACGATAAAACCCTAAAGCGTATTAATCGCGGCCATGATGTTGCCGTCTATGAAGCTGTTACCCAGCAGGCGCGCGCGTTGGGCATAAAAGTCTGTACCCACTTGATTGTGGGCTTACCGGGCGAAGACTTGGCGACACACCAGCAAACCATTGATCGGGTCGTGGGTGTCGGGACGGATGGGATTAAGCTCCACCCATTGCATATTGTTGAAGGCAGCACCATGGCGAAGGCGTGGCGAGCAGGGCGTCAGTTTGCGATGTCTTTGGAAGACTATGTACGCAGCGCGACCATGATGATCCAGCGAACTCCGCCAGAGGTGGTATATCATCGTGTGTCTGCCAGTGCCCGTCCACCCACATTGCTGGCCCCTTTATGGTGCGAGAACCGCTGGCTCGCGATGACGGAAATCGCGAACCAGCTGGACAGATCAGGCGCGCAAGGCGCAGCACTCGGCCGGCCATTTATGCCTCGTTAGCGTGATGCCGATTGGGGAGTAAACGCGTCGCAAGACGGCGAAAAAGGTGGCCAATGTCTTGTAAAATAAGATACAAGCATGGGACCAAGAATAGTGTCAGCAGGGTTGCA
This sequence comes from Salinivibrio sp. PR5, assembly GCF_001996085.1. Lineage (NCBI taxonomy): Bacteria > Pseudomonadati > Pseudomonadota > Gammaproteobacteria > Vibrionales > Vibrionaceae > Salinivibrio > Salinivibrio sp. PR5. Next base: position 4,462 of record NZ_MUFK01000025.1, on the reverse strand, counting down.
AACATCACCGCAAAACCGAGTGCGACCGCCATGGGGATCACAAACCGTGCCTGCAGGCTGGTTTCAAACATGATGGGGAGTACCCCTGCAAAGGTGGTGATGGAGGTGAGCGTGATGGCACGAAAACGCGCACAACCGGCGTCTATCACCGCTTGTTTGATGGCAACCCCCGCTTCTCGCGCACGATTGATGTAATCCGTCATCACCAAGGAGTCATTCACCACCACACCTGCAGCTGCGATCAGACCAAATGTCGACATCAAGCTCAGATCGATATCAAACCAATAGTGCCCCCAGATGGCGCCGGTTAGGCTAAAGGGGATCACGGACATAATGATCAACGGCTGCGTGTAGCTTTTTAGCGGTACTGCGAGCAGGGCATACACCACAATCATCCCTGCAATAAAGAATAAAATTTGCTCGTTTTGCTGCGCTTGCTGTTCTTCTATTGAGCCGCTGAGCTCGGTGGTGACATCGGGATAACGCGTCAGAATTTCGGGAAGGATGTCTTGATCGATGGTGTTGATAATTGCGCTAGGCTCCACTTGTTCTTCGTCGATCGCGCCATATACATACACGGTACGGAACCCAGCCTCTCGTCGTAAACTGTTCACGCCCGGCTGTTGTTTTAGCTCCACGACATCTCCCAACATCACTTGTTGGCCTGATGGCGTGGTGATGATGGCATAACGCAGAGATGAGAAGGCTTCACGGGTGAGTTTGGGGTAACGCACCATCACTTTCACCTCTTCGCCGTCGCGGATCATTCGTTGCGCTTCGCCGCCATAAAAGCTCCCTCCTACTTGCATGGCAATGGTAGTGAGATCGAGCCCGAGATCATAAGCGATGGGTGTAAGTGAGATGAGTACCTCTTGACTCCCTGAATCAATTGATGAGGAGATATCATAAAGACCGGGCTGCTGATTAAGTCGAGACATCAGTGCACGCCCCGCTTGATTCAAGGTAGTGATATCGGGTCCGAACAGGAGGTAGCCAAACTCGTCGCCGTCTTCACCGCCATTAACATCATCCTGAATCGTGAGTGTTTTCACACCGGGAATATCTGGCATTGCTTCGCGCCAACGACGAGACAGCTCAAAGGTGGTGAAAGGACGAACGTCGTCATCGACCAAGGGGATCACCAACTCGCCAGATGTGCGCCCATCGTTAAATACGAGGGTGTCTTTAATGATGTGTTGCCCAGTTTCTAACGCGATTTGGTCATCAACGCGATATACCATGCTCTCAATCGCTTTGAGGGCGTCAATGGTTTGTTCACTGGACGCATTGTTATTCATGGTCAGATTGATGCTAGGAAAGTCATGCGGGACTTTAGGTGTTGGCACCATACGCACATGGTTCGCAGTAACCAGACCAATCGCAATCGCCAGCAGGGTGATGAAGGTGGCAAGCACCGACCAGCGCCAATGGACGCAGAATGTGACTGCTCGTTGGTAGGGGCCACGGATAAACCGTTGGAATTGTTGGTTGAATCGCTCCCTCACACTGTGGTGCTTGGGGGGCGTAAAATGGGTGTGTGCAAGGTGAGCCGGTAAAATCAGCTTAGACTCAATTAAGCTAAACACCAGACACAACATGACGATCGATGCGATACCGAAGAAAAAGGCGCGCTCTGGGCCGCTAGACATGATAAAGGGAGCGAACACCGCAATGGTGGTGAGTACGCCGAATGTGGCGGGTGTCGCGACGCGTTGTGCCCCTTTAACCACGTTATCCACGCCACCGCCGACTTTTTCAACTTGGGTGTAGACACTTTCACCGATTACGATGGCATCATCGACAACAATCCCCAACACCATAATAAATGCGAAGAGCGAGACAATATTGATGCTCACGCCAATCAATGGCATTAACATCACGGCACCTAAAAAGCACACTGGTAGGCCAATCATTACCCACATCGCGAGCTTGAAACGCAAGAAAACGGTAAGCAATAGCGCAACTAATACCGCCCCTTGAAGCAGGTTTTTAAGCATCATATCGAGGCGAGCGTTTAGGTAGTAGGTCATATCAACGACCGACTTTAGCTTTAACCCTGGCGGTAAGGTCTGGTTTTTGGCGTCAATGTACTGGTTCACCGCGTCGGCGACCGTCACCATATTTTCGGATGCGGTCGCTTGTACATTTAAGAAAATGGCATTTTGCCCTGAGTATTTAAAATACAGATCGCCTTCGGTGAAGCCATCTTTAATAGTGGCAATATCTTGAAGCAGCAAACGGCTGCCATTGGGACCAATTTTGATCGGAATCGAGCGGAATTCGTCACCGCGATATCGCTGGTTCTCAACCCTAATGGAGATCATGCCATTGTTGGTGCGAACTTCACCCGCAGAGAAATTCGCAGAATAACGGGCGATGGCATCACTGACCTGATTCAAGGTGAGATTGTATTTCTGTAGTACCTGTGGAGGGACTTCAATCGCAATTTCATAGGTAGGAGCGCTGAGTTCAACCAGTGTTACGTCTTCAAGTTGGAGCAGTTCATCTTCAATTTTCTGCGCCACAGGCTTAAGCTCGGTGAGGGGTTTATCTCCTACCACCGCCATGCTTATTACGGTTTGTCGAAACTCAACTTGCGCGACAGTCAGTGGTTCCATATTGCCGGGTAAGTTTGATAGGGCATCGACTTTTTGTTTGACTCTATCAAGGACAAGGTTGAGATCTTCGCCGACATCGACTTCAATCGCGACGCGGCCATAGCCTCGTCTTGCCGTAGAAACCACAGACTCAATGCCACTGACATCTTTGATGGCTTCCTCCACTTTGACCAAGATACTTTCTTCAACTTCTTGTGGTGAGGCGCCAGGGTAGTCGGCGGTGATATGGATATAATTGATTTCAATGTTGGGGAACATCTGACGCTGGATAAAAAAGTAGCTAGCGACCCCCATCACAATAATAAAAATCATGATCAGGTTGGCTGCGACCGGGTTATGGGCAAAGTAGGCGATCAGGCCACGTGATTGTGTCGTGTCACTCATCATTGGCCTCCGCGACTTGAGAGGCGAGGCGTACCGTCATTCCCTTTTCTGGAAATTCCGGTAGGGTGAGGACCAGCCTGTCGTTTGGCTCTAGACCTTGGTCGGCAAACATAAATTCGCCTTCCGTGCGGACGACTCGTATCGTCCGTGGCATCAGTTCATTGTTATCGTTTACCACCCAAACTTGTCGATTCTGAATTAACTCCTGAGGTAATTTAAAAACGTTACTCAGTGTGGTGCCCGTAAACGTGACTTCGACATAGCTACCGAACGGAAGAGGCATTGCGTCGCTATTGATCCCATAAGGGTCATCAAGCCTTACAACCACTTGCATCATTCGGGTGCGCTTTTCAACCACCCCTAAATCTCTAACGACCTTTCCTTGCCGAGAAACGGGTTGCGCACTGTTACGTGTAATAGTGGCCCCGATATCAGCCAACTGCGTCGGCAGAAAAGCACTGTCAAAGCCGGGAATGGGGAGATGAATCTCCGCTGATTCAATATTGTTGAGAGTGGCGATAGGCGTTCCGACGTTGATGTATTGGCCAACCCCAATTTCGCGAGATACGACTAACGCATCATAAGGTGCCGTCACCTTACAGTTTTCAAGATCGCGCTGTGCGCGTTTGAGCGCGGCCTGTGCGGATTTGACGCGCGCCTGTGCACTCAAAACTTGAGGCTTTCTCAAGTACAAGTCTGTTACTTGTGAGGCGGGGAGTGTCTTCGCTTGTCGCTGAGCGACAGCGGCTTGCGCTTGTTCTTCAATCAGCGCGGCTTTGGCACTGGCGAGATCCGCTTCAGCGCTTAGCACAGCAGCCTCATAATTATCGGGTTCGATGGCAAAAAGGATTTCTCCACGTTTCACAATACCGCCAGCAACAAAGCTTGGATGCCAACTGACCACTTCGCCTGAAACCTGAGCCGAGACTTGGGTGCTCTCAAGCGGCATCACTTCACCGTGAGCGCGGAGTACCACTTGGTGTTGCATCGGAGAGATGACTTGGGTTTCTACCACTGGCGCGGCTTGTGAAACAATGTCTGCCTCAGTTTGAGGTTCAGTCGCAGCGATTGCCGTATAGGCAAGGTAGCCAAGGGCAAGAATAAGCGGTGGCGCAACCCAACGAAGTCCTTTCATTTACAGTGGATCCCTGTTCAGCTGGTTATCGTTACAGACGACGTGTCTGATTTTCCTATTAAGTATTGACCAAGTTATCACGCAAAACCGTTTGACGGACTGTGCTCGTCATGAACCTTTGATGATGGTCTTGTTTTTAAAGGTTTAACTCCCTTCGCCTCTCATCAGCAATATGTCCATGTTCATCGCTATGTTTAGTAATACGTTTTCGCTTATGTTGACGATCCCTTATATCGTCAGTTGCACATGCTTAGATGGCTTTGATTGGTTGTTCTTATTTTTCGTTTTAAAATTTCATGTTTCATCAATTAGTGCGGGTGATCAC
>NZ_MUFK01000024.1:0-49031 GCF_001996085.1 Salinivibrio sp. PR5 | reverse complement strand
CTAATACTTTTATATGTACACTGAAAGAGGCAGCAGTTATGAAAGAGTTCTTTCGGTTATTGCAAGTGTGTGGCTTTAGTGTTGTTTTACTCGCCTGCGGTGGCTCGAGCGATTCATCTTCAGAGGGCAACACCTCTGGACCTAGCCCTTCAACCCCTGTGTCTTCTGCGATTGTTGGTATGGCGATCGATGGCTACCTCGAAGGCGCAACTGTGTTCCTCGATTACAACTTTAATCATACTCTCGATGCGAATGAGCCCAATGTTTTGACAGAAGCGCAGGGGCGCTTCTCTGTGGATCAAAACGCGTTGGAGGCCTGCTGGCAATATGTGCCTATCGTAGTCAATGTGCCGGTCGGCGCTTTTGATTCGGATTATGGGGAGGTGATGCGCGCCTACCAGCTCATTGCAACGCCTCAAGTGATCCGCGAGCAACGTCTTGGTGAGCAACAAGCCAGTAATTTAGTGATTTCGCCTTTCACGACGCAGATATGGCAAAAAGCCATTACGGCGTGGCAACGCGCGCAGACTGCTGAGCTCAGCTGTGAGTTAGTGCGTACAGATTCAGAGGCTCGCGCCCAATTGGTTACTTTGATTGATGAGGCGGAGTCTGATATTCGCTCTACGTATAATTTGTCGACTAACCAGCTGTATGGCGATTTTATTGAGAGCGGCGATGGTCGCACGCATACGATCGCTCAGCGATTTGCTGTCGGGCTTCAACAAGCGCATGCAGAAAAGGAACAGGTTGCACAGCTATATCCAGATTTTACAAAGGTAACACGGGTCTATTTACCCACGGTCGCGGAAGGTAGCGGTCAAATCACCGATAAATGGTTGCGTCAGGATTTTGGTGTTGCGGAAAACAATGTCATGCTTCGTGTGGCTGAGGTGTCTGGTACGTTCGATTCGGTGACTCAGCCTGTGTCTATTTTTCAGCAGGGTGAAGAGGTTGTTGGTGAGCTGCAGCGGGGTACGACAATTCAATGGACAGGCGGCTCAACGTGTACGGTGTCGGTTGAATATTGGGCAAACTGGCAAGCCACTGAGTACCGTATTATGGGGCGAGCAACGACTGACTTTGATGAGGTACAAGGGCGTTGCCAGATGCCAACCCAAGAGGCGAGTACACTAGCGACGCTAGAGGTCGATGTTATAGCTAATGCATCATCCCAGCGTACTGATGAGAGTCAGCATACCTTTTTGCCCGGAGCGAATGCGATTGTGGATGAGGTTTGGCAGCGCTTGTATGGTAGCGGTTCGCCAATTGCCGTGGATCTGTCACGACTCGATTTTATTGAGCCCGCGCTGTCGTTCCCAGATAGCTACGGTGCGGACTCTTGGACGCGATTAAGACGAGACAATATCAGTGATCGCGAACAACTTGTGCTAAAACGTGTTGATAGTGGTTTGTGGGTTGAAACGCGATTACGTGACGATGAGGTAACGGCGTTACGTTGTGGCTCCGAATTTGATTTAGTGGCTGCGGCGTCGTTGGCTGAATGCTACCAGCGTTTTGGTGCGCCTGTCTTTGCTGAGAGCTTTGATAGCAGTTTATCCGATTTTGCACTGAGCCTGTTTGATAACGCGTTGATTGAACGTGCTGAGGCGGGAGGTGTGAATAATTCAACCGGCATTCAAGTGAACTATGAGGGGTATGAGCGCGGTAGCCGTCGAGTGCTAGACAAACAAGCCTTGCCGCCCGCTTCTCGCTATTCATTGAGCTTTAATGTTGAATTTTGTGAGGATTTCAAGTTTGTTCGTGGTGGGAAACTGCATGGGTTGGGACCATTGCGCGCCATTACGGGCGGACGAGAAATGACCGATGATGGCTGGAGTGTGCGCCTTAGCTTTGGCTCGGCGGGTACGTTATCAACGTATATTTATCATCAAGATATTCCCGGTACGTATGGTGACTCGTGGCGGGTACCGAATTTTACGTTTATCCCTGGCCAGTATTACCATTTGCAGTTGGTCGTGCAGGTTAATCAGCCTGCGTCTGTATCGAATGGTATGGTGGAAGTGTGGATTGACGGTGAGCAGCGTATGGTAGTTGATAATTTACGCTTACGTGCCAGCGATAGTACGGACAGTTACATTCAGCATTTATTGTTTAGCACTTTCCACGGTGGGAGTGATGATACCTGGGCACCAAAAGATGATGCAGGGAACTTTACCACCGAGTGTGCGTACTTTGATGATTTTATGATTGCACACTAGTGGCACTATTGTGCTAAAGCGCGAACCGTTTAAGAGCCATGCTTTGTCGCATGGTTCTTTTTTTTGCTTTGTGGTGAGTGATGGAAGGGGATTGAGTGTTTACTTATGCCCTGAAGTGCCCGTAATTCGCGGCATATGTTAGAGTAGAGGCCAGCCATTCAGACCGACAGTTTTTTAAGGATATCATGTGGTCGCTGAACAATTGACAGCTATTTTTGATGCCGAGTGGTATTTACGCCAGTACCCAGATGTGGCTGAGGCGGGCGTCGACCCTTGGTGGCATTTTTCTCACCATGGCTGCAACGAGAACCGTCTGCCATGTGCGCTTCCTGCGTTTGAATGGGAGTCGATACTTTGGCGCCAGCCTTTGCAGCGTGCGCGGGCGCTGGCTCAATTAAAGGCGTTATTTGAACAATGCGATACGCACCAACAGCGTGTTAATAGAAGTTTGGCGGGTTTTGTACTGGCGCGTTTTTATGCCAGTGAGGGAGAGTATGCGGGGGTTGCGGATTATTTAAAGCCCATACTTTGTGATGCGACCGCGTGCCTATTAGTGCCAACGCAAGCGCCTTGGCTGCTGTGCTTTTCAGCGCTGTATCATCAAAAGCAGGACGCACAGTTAGCGAGGCTACTCGCCGATATGGCGTGGCCGGATGGATTGGAGCGCCAACTTGCTATCGGGATGACACAAGGCACGCTCGAGAGTTGGGAAGCCTTGCAACGAGGTTGGGAACAAGAAGGGTTATCGCGCGCACCCGCTCCCCAAGATATGTCGCACCTGTTACCCTCCGATATGCCTGGTGTGCGTCACGCTTTACCCACGTCACTCGGCTGGCGGCGATTTTTACCTTGGCGTTATCGAGTATCTGTCGTCATTCCTTGCTATAACGCGGAGCAGACTATTGCGCGTGCTTTGGCGAGTTTATGTGGGCAAACATGGCCCTATCTAGAGTTGATTGTGGTTGATGATGCGTCGGACGACAACAGTGCTAGCGTGGTGAGGCGATGGCAGGCGCGTGATTCAAGAATTCGCTTGGTTGAGCAGTCCGAAAATCAAGGCGCCTATGCGGCGCGTAATCGAGGTATGCAATCTGCGACAGGCGATTGGTTAACCGTGCACGACGCCGATGATTGGTCTCATCCACAAAAGATTGAGCGTCAAATGCAAGCATTGTTATCCGATCGCCATGCTGTTGCATCTGTGTCCCATTGGATTCGCTGCGACGAGAAGTTGCAGTTCCAGCGTTGGCGGATGGAGCAAGGCTGGGTGTACCGGAATGTCTCTTCGCTGCTAATCAAGCGCGAAGTGTTCAGTGCGCTTGGGTATTGGGATAATGTGGCCGTGAATGCGGATACTGAATATTACTATCGATTACAGCATGTCTACGGCGCTGACGCGATTGTCGAGGTGATGCCGGGTATTCCGCTTTCTTTGGGGATGGTGTTGACCGATAGTTTGACTCAGCATAGTGCGACCCATTTACGAACTCAGTTTTACGGCGTGCGAAAAGACTATCACGAACGCGCTTTGGCTTGGCATCACACCATGTCGCATCAGTTACCTTTACCCGCAGAAATGACCACGCGTCCGTTTGCCGTGCCGCCACGCCTATGTCGAGGTTCGTCGGCCTTACAGAAGGATAATTTTGCCCGCTATGTCCGAGAGTGTCAGTGGGTAGATGAAGGGTGGTATCGACAACGTTATCCGGATGTTGCCGCTGCAAATATCGATGCAGTCGAGCATTACTTGGCTCATGGTTGGCAAGAGGGCCGTGATCCTTGTTCACATTTTTCAACTTCGGCGTATCAGTTTTTGTATCCTGACGCGAACACAATCAATCCACTGTGGCACCGATTAACTCACGAACCGAACACACCGCCTATCCCTCTTTCGATAAGAGGGCACTTGGAAACCCCACCGTCACAACCGGGCGCAACAGCTGATGACCAACCTGCGATGGTGTATGTGGGACATCAGGTGTCGAACTATCAATTCGGTGCTGAGCGCAGTTTTGTTCAAATACTGAAACAAATCGCGACTCGCAAAGATTGGCAACACCATGGTTATCGGATTGAAGTGGTCTTGCCTTCGGCTACCCGTGATTATGTTGAGCAAATCATGCCGTTTTGTCATCGTGTGACCTTTATTCCTACGCCTTGGTGGCATCAGGAGCGCGCGCTATTGGATGCGTCTTGCCAGGTGTGGAGAGCTTGGCTTGAGCGCGTTAACGCCAAGGTTGTGTATGTGAATACCTTGGTGATTGACTTACCGTTATGCGCTGCCAAACAGTTAGGGATACCTACGGCGGTACATGTCCGAGAATTACCCGAGCATGACCCAAGTTTGTGTGCTGCGTTAGGGACGACGGCCAATGCTTGGCTGCATCACTTTGACCCTTTGGTGGATACGTGGATCGCCAACTCTCAGGCGGTGGCTGAGTGGTTAACCGATGTGCGTAAACCGCTTGTTTGGCAAAATCCATGGTGTGTCCCAGAGGCAGGTGGCGTTGGTATTCCGAATGGAGAGCGTCTAAAAGTGGGGATGCTGAGTAGCAATATAGTTAAAAAAGGGATCTGGGATGTGTTTCGAGTGGCTGAGCAAGCGTTGTCGGAACAGCTTCCTATCGACTTTTATCTGTTTGGGCCACACACCGCTGACATTGAGGCAATGCAGGCGGATAGAGTGCCGAGTAATCTTCACTTCGCCGGTTATGTGGATAAACCAGATGACGCATTAGCATCATTGGATGTGGTATTAAGTCTCTCTCATTTTTATGAGTCGTTTGGGCGCACGGTACTTGAGGCGCTCGGTGCAGGAAGAGTGGTGATTGCTTATTCCCAAGGTAGCATGGTGGAGTGGGCAGCAGGCTCGCCGGTGCTTTGGGCAGCGTATTTAGATCACGCGGCAGTTACCGCACACTTAGCGGTGCTTTGCAGCGATAGACAGGCGTTGCAGCAACGGGCATACCATGGTCAACAGTGGGTAAAACAGGCATTGCCCGTTAGTGAGGGCGTTGAACAATGGATGTCAATCTGCGAGCGATTGGGTCGACAGGACGATGGGATCACGCCAATCGATAGCGACACGTCCTTGATAACCGTTGATGTCATTGACCGTAAAGATAGGTAAGTAGTTGAGATAGTTATGAAGTCTAGTCAACAGTTGCATTTTGTGCGACACAAGATCGATGTATCAAGCGTATTAGCTTGGCATTTGGATGGGCCAAGACCAGGTGTGGAGAACACGGCTGATGATGGCGCAATGCTTAAGTTTCATGGTTGGCTTTTATATGAGCCCATTTACCGGGCGACGATTTGGGTTGAGGAGGAGGGACGGCGCCATAATTTTGAACTGAATATTGAGCGTCCGAATGTGGTGGAGCAAAAGCTTGGTGTCAGTGCGGATAAGCACCCACTTCGACGCTGTGGTTTTCAGTTTGAGGTGCCGGTATTCGATAAACCTTTTATGTTTGGTTTTCGGGTCAACGGCCAACTCATTAAGGTTTTGGAGGGGCGGTGGTTAACGCCTCAGCAAATTGCGGAAATTGAGCGGCCACGCAAGACCTCAGTATGGCAACGATTCAAACCGTGATCCCGTTATGTTTTTGTTGTTGCCTCAAAATGCTCTTCTTCTAAGCGTAAAGTAAAGTCCTCACGATGACGCGTTAGATGGCGACTATAGTGAGGGTCATTTTGAATGATGGCTGGCCAGCGTTGTTTCATGAGCGTGATCTCTTGTTGCTCTCGCGCTTTCTTCGCTGGCGTGTCTTCTTTGCCCCGACTTTTGGACTCATAGTGGTAAAGCGTTGCACGTGGCGTCCAGAGGTTGTAATAACCTGCTTGTTGTACTTTGAGGCAAAAATCAACATCGTTGAACGCAACGGTGAGCTTTTCATCAAGCCCGCCGACGGATTCATAGAGCGAGCGCTTGACTAGCAGACAGGCTGCAGTGACTGCGGAATAATTCTGGCTACATGCTAAGCGTTTCTGATAGCCATGACTGTATGTAGAGTAATGTTTATGTGCATGGCCTGCGAGCCCCCATATGCCTAAGATAACCCCGGCGTGTTGAATGGTGTCATCAAAAAATAACAGTTTGGCCCCGACGCAGCCAATATCTGGTCGACTTGCTTGACGGACCATCTCAGTGAGCCAAGTGGAATGGATAACTTCGGTATCGTTATTTAGTAGACACACGAGATCGCCGTCGCTGTGTGCGACGGCGAAATTGTTGATCGCAGAGTAGTTAAACGGCTGGTTATAGTCTAATACTTGAACACTACTATGCTGACTAATTTGTTGGAACCACGCCAAGGTGTCGGGACAGTCACTTTGATTATTGACGATAGTTATTTGGTAATTCGGATAACTTGTTAGCCGTAGGATACTCTCCACACATTGCCGCGTAATCGTTAATCCATTTCGGGTTGGGATGATAATCGACACGCGTGGATGAGGAGCCGGAAGACGATAGTGTGCGTGATAGACTTGATGCGTTTTGTCGAAAGTGACACGCGTAATAGTATGCACATCATTCTGGGTGAGTTGCTTAAGTGCGCTTTGTACCTGTTGACGTTCGGTCAGCGCAATGCCTTGTTGTTCGCTACGGCGCTGGTGGAAAAGTATATGCGGTATATGAATGCAAGCGCATTTGGCCGTAGGTGTGTTTAATGCCGCGTGAAGACAGCGGACATGTTGGGGCATTGCGAGAAAAGATGAGTGTATCAGCTGTCCATTAAAAAAGACGGCACGACCCATGTAGTTGTTGCTTTTCAGTAGTTCGGGGTTCCATTGTGGCTTAAAGGCGGGAGCACACCTTTCCTGCTGGACGGTAATTTCGTCATGGTCACTGTAAACCAAACTGGCTTCTGCATTATGTGCTATCCACTGAGCAAAGAGTGCTAGCGCATGTTTCGGCCATTGATCACCACACTCGATGAAACTATGCCAAGCAGTGGGTGCGAGTTGCGCCTTGTTATATGAGGTTATCTGGACCCTGTCTTCTTGAAGCGTAGCTAGGTGCGCTTCCAGCCATGCGGGGAGGCTCTGTGTAAGCAGATTGAGTTGCCAGTATTGATGGGTTTGATCGATTAGGCTTTGAATTGTTTGTTGTACCCCTTTTTTACCATCGGATGTAATATCATCTGGAATTGGCATCCACACCACTGTAGGTATGCTTTGCTGGCAATGAACGTTAGGCAGCTTAGGTTGAAAGTGCTGCCGCCAGAATGCGTAGGGCGTCTGGAGAAGGGTTTTACCGCAGAGCATTGGATGGTATGTCTGGACGAGGCGCTGGAGGGCAAATGGCCAATCGACGCGCTTTTGTCTTGCCCGCGTAATACGATAAATATGTTGCCAGCTCCCTCCTTCTTGTTGCTCTCGTCGTGAGACGGTACGTAGCATGCTCATCACAGCGCTGACTTGAGAGACGCGCTTTAGCTGAATGCTAACCTTGATATGTGCGCTAAGGGTTGGCCATATCAGTTCAATATGTTTTAGAGGTATTGGACTATGAAATGTTAAGCTCAGGAGCCCAGTTTTTTCTTGAATCAATGTGATTGGCGCTTGTTGATCACCGAACTCAACAAATACTGAATTTATCTCTTTTGCTAATTTTGTCTCTTTGGCTAATGAAAGGGCGTGATATTTTACCTTCAACTGATACCACCCTCCTTCCGAATTAGGGTGTTCGAGTTTGAGGGTATTTTTTGTGACTTGTCTTAGGACCCAAGAATGATTTTTTATCTGTGCAGTAACAGAACCTGGATAACGTATATGTGGTTCCATGGAAATAAATTTCTCGGGTCGCTTTTTGTTTAAATATTGAGCGCGGTGAGAGAGGATCTCAGAATTTAATCGATTAGATGTAAGTGACATAGGCGCAGTATTCAAACAAAGGACGTTAGGCGGTAATATACCGTTTTTGAACGTCAGTGAAAATAACCATAGCAACGCTTGGTGGATATGCGATGAGTAATATGGATAAAAAGCCGCAACTGACGTCGTGGGTAGGCACGTCTGACGACGAGATAGCGCGACTGATTGAAGGTCCAATAGCGAAAGCACGGTATTACTGGTTATCACTTTGTATTGCTGAGCCATGGCGATATCAAGGATTTGTTGTTGAATTCATCAACCATGATGGACGGCAGCAATACTTACCTGTTGGTGCAAGTTTACACGGTGTCGTTAAGCAATGGATCGCGCTGCCTCGAGGTGCGCGGGCAGTCCGTATCCGTGATTGTGATTTGAGCAGCCATGCTAAGGTGCGATTAGATAAAAAGTGTGTGAAGCCAGCACGATCGATTTGGTCTTTAGGGTATCAAGCGTTTTCATTGTTAGTAGCATTGCGCCGTCGCGATATCGTTGATCACACCGGTTGGGCTAAGCAAGTGCTAAATTGGTGGCGCCGCTTTGGCTTACGTGCGACTTACCAGAAATTACAGTTATGTAAAGTGCGTTCTCCAGAAGTGCCATTAGAAAATTGGTGGCACGAGCATTACACGCAAACCGCCATCGATGCTGGTGAGTTGAAGGCTCGGCTTGGCCACCATGTTAAAGATAAGGTTGTGGTATGGATTTTTGCTTCAGAGGAGATGACGCAAGCGTCTTTTATAGCGACGCTCGAATCTTGTTCAGGGCAAGATGCAGAGATATGGATTGATTCGCGTATACAGTTTGATGTGCCAACGTATGTCAGTGCGCGAGTCGCAACGATTGATATGTTGTATGATAATCCGCGTTGGAACTGGTGTTTAATCGTGCCGGTCGGAGCCAAATTATTACCTTACGCGGTGACTTGTTTTTATCGAGCGAGTATCAATCAGAATCATATTAAAGTGATTTATTCGGATCATGTTTATGGCTCTTTGGCATCATCCGTGGGATCTATGCCTGATCGCATAAGCTTAAAGCCAGATTGGTGTCTCGAACGGCAGCGTGCAGCGCATTATTGTGGTGATGTGCTATTCGTTGAGCGTTCAGTGTTAACGCAGTTTAAAGCATTATGGTCAGCTGAAAAACCGATGAGCTGCGCCTATTCTCCTTACTCGTTATTGTTGGCGCTGGCGGAWACCCAGTTGGTCGATGCATTTCATCATGTGCGCATACCTTTGTGGTTACAAACATATACCCATCGACTCTCGGAACTGAATACGGTACTTACGCAGCATTTGTATCGGTGTGGTATCAGTGCTGAGCGTATTGTGTCGGAACACTGTGTTGCAAAACTCAATTACACCAGCACATGGCAGCCTGTGGTGTCCATTGTTATTCCGTTTCGTGATAATGTTGTCGTTACTCAGCAATGTATCGATAGTGTATTAACTTTGACGGAGTACGCTGAGTTCGAAATATTGCTGGTCGATAATCAAAGCCAAGAATCGGAGACATTCATTTGGTTACAGGAGATTGAGCGGCACCCAAAAGTGCGCGTGCTGAATTACGATGACGTGTTCAATTTTTCAGCGATTAATAATTTTGCCGTTGAGCATGCACATGGTGAAGTCGTTATTTTGCTCAATAATGATACGCAAGTTATCAGTGGAAACTGGATTGAGGCTATGGTCGGATGCCTGACTTTACCCGCTGTCGGCGTTGTCGGTGCACAGCTCTTGTTTTCGAATGGACTTATCCAGCATGCGGGCTGTGTGGTTGGGCCGCGACAGGTAGCGACGCATCGCTTGGCGTTTCAATCCCTAGGGATGGCTGAAAAACGCCACGAGGGTATTTTGGTTCAAGAAGTTAGTGCAGTCACGGCTGCATGTTTAGCGATGCGTAAATCGCTTTATCAATCATTAGGTGGGTTGAACGAGCAATTGACGGTGGCATTTAACGACGTGGACTTATGTTTGCGTGTCCGTGAAAAAGGTTTACGTGTTATGTATACACCGTTCGCTCAATTGTACCATCATGAGTCTTTGAGTCGTGGTAAAGATAGCACTCCGGAGAAGCAGCGCCGTGCAGCCCAAGAAGTTGAGTTTATGCATCAGCGCTGGTCAATTAAAAATTATTCGGATCCTTTTTATCATCCTATGTTAGACGCAAGATTGGCGAATTTTAATCTCAACCCATTCCCTCAAGAGTCCATCGATTGGAGTCAATTATGATGTCGACTGACTCGCTACCCTCTCAGTGGATCGTGATTCAAGAGCGTGAAAACCCGTCATTTGATTTTTTTGTTAGACCTAAATTGTCGGCGATGGATGCAGATTGGCAATGTGTTTTATTAGGTGAGCAACCCAATCAATGTCTCGATTATTACAAAACTGATGATAGTGGATCTGGAGAAAAGCTAAATCTTCTATTTGTCCGGTATATGAACAAAGCGTGGCGGACGTGGATTAAAAAAAATCGTAGAAAAATTGCGTCAATTGTACTTTTTATTGATGACGATTTATTGGATTGGCAAGCGACATCAGGGTTATCGGTTCGTTATCGTTGGAAGCTTTGGAAATACGCGTTGAAACATCAGCACTTCTGGCGTGATATCGGTGCGAATTTGTGGGTGGCGAATCACTATCTAGCAGAAAAATACGCAAGTTGGCAGCCAACAGTATGTCCTCCAAGTAGTTGGCATGCTCAAACGATTACACAGACCCTTTTTTATCACGGTTCGGCAAGCCATAAGCAGGAGTTCTTATGGTTAAAACCTTTGTTTGAGCGACTATTGCGTGACTTTCCTCAATTAAGCATCGAGCTTATTGGAGATGGTGAAACCAATCTTTTGTTTCGGCACCTGCCGCGGGTACATGTACTTCACCCAATGTCTTGGCCGAATTATCGTACTTTGCTGGCAAAAAAGGGCCGCGATATTGGCTTAGCGCCTTTACTGGATAGTCGATTTAACTCAGCACGCTCGTGCACGAAGTTTTATGATATTGCACAAGCCGGTGCAGTTGGCATTTATGCCGATCATCCTGCTTATCGAGGGCAGGTTATCAACGGGGTAAATGGATTATTGGTTCCAATGGAACATGAGCGTTGGTATAACGCAGTTGCAATGTTGCTACAAGACCAAACGTATTATAAATCGCTACTTGCCGGGAGTATGGCAGATAAATGATGCATTATTCTCAGTTTTTAACTATCTCTCCTGCATTATCAAGCATTACCCATCTCTCTGAGTGTATAGGAGGCTCAGTTCGGTATTTATCGCCCATTGCGCGTAATAATTATCGACAGCAATCCTCCGACACGGCGGTTATCGCATGGGGCAATAAACCTTCCTCGTTAAAAGCGAAGCGATTTGCTGAGCGTAGGCAGTTACCCGTTATTCGCTTAGAAGATGGCTTTTTGCGGTCTTTATTGTTGGGACATCAATCTCCACCGCTCTCAATTGTGATAGATGATATCGGTATTTATTACGATGCAGCGCAGGCTTCTCGGTTGGAGCAGCTGATAATGCAGCCATTGTCTGATATGCAAATGCAAAGAGCGCGAGATCTGGTAAGGCAATGGCAGACGCTCAGAGTCTCTAAATATAACCATAGTGTTGAAAAGGCGATTCCTGTTGTTGAAAAGCCGTTTGTTTTAGTGGTTGACCAGACAATGGGTGATGCCTCTGTGCGTGATGGCCTTGCCGATGAGGGTTGTTTCCGAAAAATGTTGGAGAGCGCGCTAGCTTCTTACCCGAATCACCAGGTTGTGATAAAAACGCATCCGGATGTATTTGCGGGTAAAAAGTCCGGTTACTTAACGGGGCAAGCGGTTGCTGACTTATACAAAGAGCATGCGGATAGAGTCGTGATTTTAGCTGACGACATCCACCCCCCAAAATTGCTAGAAAAAGCGAGTGCAGTTTTTTGTGTGACGTCTCAAATGGGGTTTGAAGCGCTTTTATGGGGCAAAACAGTGCATACATTTGGTATGCCTTTTTATGCAGGGTGGGGGGTTACCATTGATGACTTTCCTGCACCAACTCGGAGGCAGTCTGTCACCATTGAGCAGTTGGTCTATGCTTCGTTAGTTGAGTATCCTCGCTATTGGCATCCAGAGTGGGAGCGATGCTGCCAAGTAGAAGACTTGATGACTTGGTTAGCCTTTCAGCGTCAGCAATCGCAACGTATTGATGGCGATATTAGCGCTATTGATATTTCCCGATGGAAGCAACCTATCCTTACTGACTTCTTAAAGGGAGCAAAGTTACATTTTGTATATCAAAACAAAATGCGTATTCCTTTTATTCATCGAACGTATAATCCGCATTCTTCGCCTCACCGTTCGTTGCGTTGGGGAAGTACCAAAGTAGCTGATTTGTGCGTTGAAGACGGATTTATTCGTTCGGTTGGTTTGGGGGCGGATTTGACTCGCCCCATCTCTTGGGTCGTAGACGATCTCGGCATATATTACGATGCGACACGCGTGTCACGTTTAGAGCGTATTCTAGTTGACGGTCACTTTTTACCAAGTGATTTACAGCGGGCTGAGACACTCATTAATCGTTTAGTTGAACTTAAGGTCAGTAAATACAATGTTGGCAATAGTCATTGGCAACCCCCCATGGATAAAAGGGTGATACTGGTGCCTGGGCAAGTCGAGTCTGATGCATCTATTCGTTTTGGCTCACCGGTATTAAAGAGCAACCTTTCTCTACTTCAAGCGGTCCGCAAAGCAAATCCACACGCCTATATTGTCTATAAACCTCATCCAGACGTACAGGCGGGTTTACGCCAACAAGGTCAAGATGAGCAAACTGCCGAGCAATTTGCCGATGAAATCATCGGTAACGTTGATATGGCTTATTTACTCGAGCAGGTTGATGAAGTGCATACTTTGACGTCTTTGACGGGATTTGAGGCGTTGCTGCGAAACGTCCCGGTTACCTGCTACGGTCAGCCATTTTATTCAGGGTGGGGATTAACTGAAGATATGTACTCTCATGAGCGTCGAGGAGTCCGGCGAACACTGCCTGAATTAGTGGCAGCAACATTAATCTACTATCCTTTTTATGTAAGCCCTAAAACAGGCTATTATCTCACGCCAGAGCAGACTATTGACTTTATGTATGAGCAGCGCCAAAAAGCCGCTCAGAATAGTGGTTTCTCTCAATGGCTATTCAGACAATGGCTAAAACTACGTAGGCATTAGTTTGAGAATACAAGAAGATCAGCGGGGTGCTCGCATTGGCACTTTTGCTTTTTCTGTTTTCTAGGACCCAGAACCCTAAACACTCGGGGGACAGTCACTAGAAACACTCTGGGGATAGTCACTTATATGATTGCCCTAGCAGCGTATGGCTATCAGGGACAGACACTTTTTGCTGGCGTGTTGCACTTAGCGGTTGAATCCGCGACTAAGTAACATACTGCTGAGTCAGTTTCGGCATTTGTTGGAGGTAAACCATGACGAGTAAGGAGACAGAAAGTACAGTTGCCGATCGTGATCAACGGCGATTTACAGTGTCTTCCAATCGAAGCACGCGTAGCCACAGAGTTCGTTATGTGGAAGCGGGCGGTGCCTCGGTGGATAATGAAGAGTGCCCGTTTTGCCAAACGCTTCCGAATTGGGATGAGCAGCAGGAGAAGACTTAAGTACTCCGCTTTAAGGGCGCTTTAAGGGGACAGGCGCTTTAAGCTCTTTAAGCTAACGGAACTAACGGGACAGACACCTTTATAATTGCTCTAGGAACACTCGGGGGACAGTCACTTATATGATTACCCTAGCGACGTAAGTGTGAAGTCGTTATGATGCCTGTCCTCAATAGCCAATCGGTAAATCGCCTCGTTATGTTTTCAATTGTCGACCAAAACCAACACTTTGTGGTGATCAATAAGCACCACGGCGTTAGCGTGCAAAAAGAAGCCGATCACGCGGCACTGCTGCCGGTGGTCGCGGCGCATATTGGGGTTGAGAAAGTCTACCTTGTGCATCGGTTAGACAAGATGACATCGGGCTTGCTGCTGCTGGCAACTTCTTCTCATGCGGCGTCTGTCCTCTCTGGGCTGTTTGCTTCGCGCGAGATAGAAAAGTTCTATTTGGCATTGAGTGCGAAAAAGCCGCGTAAGAAGCAGGGATTGATCGTTGGTGATATGACTAAGGGGCGGCGAGGTAGCTGGAAATTACTGACCAGCAAAGATAACCCTGCGAGAACGCGTTTTACCTCTATTGCTGGTGGTGAGGGGCGGCGATTTTTTCTATGTCGGCCTTACACAGGCAAAACCCATCAAATTCGCGTGGCGATGAAAAGCATTGGCTCTCCGCTTATCGGTGATGATTACTATGGCGGCGAGCCTGCAGATCGTGGCTACTTACACGCTTATGGGCTGCAATTTACATGTCGTTTTACCGAGGATCAGCCTGAAAAACACTATAGCTATGTGCTGCCCCCGACCCAAGGCGAATTGTGGCCAACCTTACCGGTGGAGTGGGAGCAGCCTTGGCAATTAATTAGCTAGCACACCCGGGGGCATCGATAGCGTTTTTGAGGATTTGTCGACCACGGGTGTCGCGAACCAAAATGGTATAGCTGATACCACTATCTAACATACTGCGGATATCGTTATCCTCACAATATCGACGTTTTAAGCCGGAAAAGAGCTGCCCCGGTGCTTTTTTGGCATTCTTCTCCAGAAGCGTCAGCTCGATGATGGCATCTTGTGCACGAGCGCGAACCAGTGAGTAGCCTTCAATATCCATCGGCAGTAACTGTGCAATCATGTCGGCACGTTGGATTGCGGCTTCTGCGGCTTGGTCATGCTGGGTGCTACTACAGGCACTCAGTATTAGCCCAATGGCAGCCATCATTAATACTTTTACTAATCGCATTAGGCAGGGTCCTGAGGAAGCGCTTTTTTGAAAGGTTTAACGGTTACGTCTGCATAGACGCCAGCGGCAACATAAGGATCTTTGTCGGCCCAGGCTTGGGCGGCTGATAATGACTCAAACCAAGCAATAACGGTTGATCCCGTAAACCCAGCTTCGCCCGGCTCTTCGCTATCAACGGCAGGGTTTGGTCCTGCAATCATCAAACGGTTTTCTTTTTCCAGTTGGTGTAAGCGCTCAAGGTGTGCGTCACGCACTTGCTTGCGTAGCGGTAGGCTGTTCTCTACGTCTTGCGAATATATGAGATACCACATCGTCATTGTCCTTGATAGATGTTTATAGCCATTAGGATACAGAGTCCAGATTTCTGAGTACAGCGTATTAGTGAGTATTGGGGGGGACAGGCACTTAAGCATCTAAAGTGTCTGTCCCCCCAACAAGCTAGAATCAAACCTGAATATCCCTTTACCTTCCTGTTACTGGAAGGCTTATTCTTCTGGAAAAACGGTCAGGAGATAATATGGGATGCTGTAATCAATCCCCGGAAGGTGGAGCCAAAGGGCTAAAGCCGCTCTTAAAAGCGGTGGGCGTATTGTTTGTATTGATAGTGGTGCTGGCTTATTGGGCTGGATAAAGCCTCAGCCGATCTGGGTGAATGCCTGTGTTATTGAGATATATTCAATGGTTGGGCCTAGTCACTTGGGATCATTAGACCGGTCATGCGTTTTAGGCCTAGTGTCGGTAATACCGCCTGAATACTCGATAGTGAACCTACGATATTCCCGCCCTCTAAGTGAGAGCATGTACTTAACCAGGTTTCACGTGAGATGTTCAGCTGTGTGAGTAGCTGTGGTCTCGGGAGTGAATTGGCGTTCTGGTCCTGAGCGCACGTCCATTCTACCAGAGCCAAATAGTCCATAAGGCGAAAAGGGATACCGTCGGGCATCGGCTTTCTCGGGTTCCCGGCGAAGGGGAATAAGCCGGCTGGGGTCGCTTTATTTTGCTCGAGTGATTCAACGCGCTTTTTAATCGATGTGTAATTGGCATGCTTAGGCTGCTTGGTGATACCTGCTCGCACTGGGTTCAAATCGACATAGGCCATCGCCGCAGCGAGTGCTTTTTCATCTAATATGGCTTGGCTTTTAAAGCGTCCCTCCCAAAAATGCCCTGAACATTGATCCTCTCGGTTCGCTAGCGTCGAAATATATTGATTGAGCAGCTTCATAAACCAGCTGACAGACATCAAACGTTCGCGCCAGTTCTCAATGATGCGAAAACACGCTTTTCGCTCTGAGTGAGAGAGCGATTCACCCTCATAAAAACGTTGGATAAGCGCAGGCGCTTGATGAAAGGCCAGCCAGCGCTCAACAACTTCGATATTGGTTAGAGACTGAGCCGCTTTGGCGTTGATATGCAAAACAACGTGATAGTGATTGCTCATAATGGCATAAGCACAGATATCGATACAAAATGCTTTGGCGAGTGTAAGTAAACGTGTTTCTACCCATGTGCGACGATGCTCATAGCTTTTTTGTGACTGCGCATCATAGCCGCACAAAAACGAGCGGCGCACACAACGTGAGACACAATGGTAATAGGGGGTGGCGGCTAAATTTATTTGCGATGCGCGAGCTTTGGTCATCGTCGGTCCCTCTTAGCATCTAGGTATGAGTAAAATATACTGTATAAACAAACAGTCTTCATTTTTATGAATTGGATTTTCGTGACAGTGCAAGAAATGGTGTAACTACGAGAGTTGTTACTTGCTTAACATGTCAGTGCTTAACATGTCTGTCCCAAGAAGTACTCGAGAACGCTGAGTAGCGATGGCGTAGCGTCGTAACAGGGACACTAGCGTAACAGGGACACTCACTACAGAGTGCCTGTCCTGATAGAGGAAAAGGTTCGAGCGTTGGAGAAAAACGACGAGGATAGTCATCAAGAGGTGACTGTCCTCGCTAGAAATCAACTGTCCTCGCTAGAAATCAATTATGGATGCGTAAAGGTGCGTAAAGGTGTCTGTCCTCGCAGGAAATAAAAAGTGCCTGTCCCTATAAGAAGAAGTTAGGCAGGGGTGCCGCTGTGAAAGCGGAATTGGCTGTCGGGTGCTTGGATGAGTTCGGCTTCGCGTTCGCCGATGGTTTGAATGCGGTCGCGAATGTCTTCGCCGGCGATAGTTTCTGCAAGTGTCAGGTAATCTTGATAATGGCGTGCTTCCGAGCGCAGTAGCGAGATGTAGAACTTTTGCAGTTCATCATCAAGGTGTGGGGCGACTTTAGCAAAGCGCTCGCAGGAGCGTGCTTCAATGTAGGCGCCAATAATCAGTTTATCGACCAAGGTTGCCGGCTCGTGAGTGCGTGCCGCGCGCATTAATCCTTTGGCGTAGCGGCCTGCTTCTAACGGTTGATAAGGAATGCCGCGTGCGTCCATGATCTCAATCACTTGCTCAAAGTGATGAAACTCTTCTTTGATTAAGCGGACCATTTTATCAATCAAGGCTTGGCCGTGGGCAAAGCCCGCTTTAGGGGTTAAAGGTGCGCTGAGACCGTTTTTTCGCGCGTGGAAGATCCCATCGCGAACGCCGCGATAAACAAAGTCTTCATAGGGTTTGGCCCATGCCAGCAGTTGCTCGCCACTCGCCGCGTCGACCGCATACTTACGGATCAACCACATCGCGGTTTGGCTGGCTTTTAATTCGCAGTTTGCGTGATCGCGCAAAAGAATCGATTGGTTGTCAGGCTGGATGGCCGCGTCAATCCAACTGTCGGGGGTTTGACAGTGCAGAAAACCATGAATAGGGGTGAGTAGGGTATTAATTTCTTGGCGTAGCATGCCGGAAACACTCTCAGACTGACAACAATGGCTGGGCATTATAAACAGAAGGGATGCGAGCGCAAAGAGCTGGCAGCGCAGGAGGCGCTGCCAGGTGGGCGAATTCGGCCTACTTGTTCGATGCCCAAGGGGAACGGTATTGAATACCGAACTTGTCTAAACGCGGTAACTGCGCTTTGAGTCTGGCTAGATAATCGAGCCAGTCACGGCGCTCACTGTGGCTCCAAGCCGCTTCCGCAATGGCGGTAAGCCTTGGAAATACCATGTAATCGAGCCTGTCCTGATTGGTGATCAGTTCACTCCAGAGTGCACATTGCACGCCTAGTATGTGCTCACGGGCGGGGTCGTCACTGGCGAGGCTTGCCAGCGGCTCATATTGGTAGGCTTTTTCTAATGGCGTGACGCCCGCCCAGTCGAGCCCTGGTTCGGTAGCAGCATAATCTTGCACCATATCGAGATAGGTCGCTTGACCGGGGGTTAAAATCACATCAAAACCATGCTGCGCACAGTGCAATGCGGCCTCTTCGCTTTGCCATGAATAGATCACGGTGTTTTTGCTGACTTTATCGCCGTGCTGCACTTCTTCCCAGCCAACCATACGTTTGCCCAAGGCGCGTAGCTTTTGCTCAGCGTAGGTCAGTATCTGTCCCTGTAGCGAAGCGGTCGTTTCTCCGTTCATGCGTCTGTCCCGATAAATTGGGCTATCGGTCCATACCCCGTCAGGGACTTCATCGGCACCAATATGAACCCATGAGGCAGGGAAAAGCTCGGCGACTTCACTTAGTACTGTATCTAAAAATCGATACGTGCCATCAAGGGCTGGCGATAATACGTTATCGGTGTAGTGTTGTACGCTGCGGTAAGTAGAGCGGTCGTCGGCATCGTGTAGCCAATCAGGCAGCGCTTTGATGGCTGCGCGACAGTGGCCGGGAATATCAATTTCTGGAATGACGGTAATACCGCGGGCCGCGGCGTATTCAATCACGTCACGCACCTCTTCTTGGCGATAATAACCTTCGTGACGCTCTGCAATATGACTGAATTGCGGAGCAAGGCGGGTATTGGGGCCGCGTTGACTCCCATAGCGCGTCAATTCAGGCAGGGCTTTAATCTCCAGTCGCCAGCCTTCATCGTCGGTTAAATGCCAGTGAAAGGTATTGAACTTAAAGTAGGCCAACTGGTTAATCAGTCGCTTTACCGTGTCCACCGAATGAAAATGGCGCGCGCAATCGAGCATCATCCCTCGGTAAGCAAAGCGTGGTGCATCGCTGATTTTGATTGCCGGTATTCGAAGCTGTGTGTCATGCTCTTGGCAAAGTTGTAATAGCGATGCGCAGCCGTGAATAAACCCTCGCTCAGCACAGGCTTGGATGACTGCGCCTTGGTCGGTGACGGTAAGCTGATAGGCCTCATCACGGTGTGCGATATCTCGAAGTGCGGAGTCGGGTAACGGCCGTAAGATAATGGCATGATCGCCAGTTACCGCATCTTGGTAGCGTGGGTCGAGTGCAATATCGGCTTGCGGGTACATACGAACCCATTCGTTACTTAACCACTGCGCGGCGGGCAGGGCCTGTGGATCCACTGCGATTAATGGTGTTGTGGGTGAAAGCGTAAAGTACCCTGGCTGGTGGCGCACTGATTTGGGCACCGGAATAATGGCGTGCTCGGCGGGATGAACATCTGGAATCGTTGATCGTGTGGTGTGGGTGTGCGCCAAGTTAATGGGGGTGAGCATCACTGAATATTGCTCGCCATTGGCATAGATCAGCGCATCTTTAAAGCCGGCACAAAGGAACCGCAATGGCGGCGTGTGGGCATCAAACTCGATGTATAAGCTTTGATTGGCATTGAGTGTTTGATGCGCCGGTGTAATGACGCAATAGCTGCCAACTTGCTCAATACTGCCTTGTGACAGGGTATTGGGGTTGATGAAGCGATCAAATAATACCGCAATGGACAGCGCTTCCAGCGAACGGTCGGTAAGATTATGCAAGGTTAACCCCATTCGGCTGCGCGGTGGGGTGTCATTGGGATACTCGTTGATCACACTAAGATCGAGGCGGTAAGTCATCAAGCGTTCTCCTTGTTCGAGTGGCCGGTGCCAACCAGTGCTTGCGCACTGATGGCGAGCATAAACCAGCTTGCATGTGGCAACCACTGCTCGCCCCATCGCCAGTTTTGCGCCATATCATCGCAATATGGCGCGGGGTTGAAGGCAATCTGTGTTTCATCCTCCATCCCTGCGGTAATGCCATTGCAGATCCCTCCTTTGGCATTAAAAAATCCCAAGAGCGGTAGGTAATCTGGGTTGTTGTGACCATGTCCATCGAGCATGCAGATATCAAATGGGTTTAAACCGAGGATCCAATTAAGCGCCCGTTGGCTAAAGGTGTGGAGGGCCGCATTTAGCGCATCGTCTTGAATATGGCGCGTAGCGTGACACGCAAAGGTTGCCAGCGACCCCAAGCGTGCATTCTCGCCTTGCCACCAATAGCCGGTTTCATTGTGGTGAGGAATAAAGTGACGTACCTGTTTGACGCCATCGACGGGTTTGACGTACTGACGCGGATACGCGAATGGATTATCAGCGGTTTGTGTTAGGTTGAGCTCAAACTGGCAGGCGTGTTCCAGTGCTGTTTGTGCGATGGCCCGATGGCTGGGATCGGTTTCCACATCGAGGTAGCGAACCAATGCCAAGCCGGGTAGACCGGCATCGGCGGCATGGTAAAACGGGCGGCCGCCATCAGTATTTGCTGACCAATAATACTGACAGGTTTCATCACTGCACTGCCGTGCTATCAGCTTTTTCATCCAGCCTCGAGCCTCGCTCAAGAAGGGACAGTCACCGTTCGCACTAATGTGTCTGTCCCCAGAACCTAAAGGTGCCTGTCCCGTTAAATAAGCGTGACTGTCCCCGGTAGATTGCTCCTCGATAGACTGCCGAGTGGCGTGATGCAACTCACATGCGGCGAGAAGGGCGCAGGTTTCGTCAATAATGTTGGGCTCACCGTCATCAAGGTAATGATGGTTATGTTCAACCAAATGCCAGTAGCCGCGAATGGCGGCGTCTAAATAGCGTGCTTGTTGGTCTGGATCCGCGCAAAGCGGGGATCGGCTTGCGGCGGCAAGGGCAGCAATCGCCATGCCGCCGCCTTGACGAAAACCGGCTTGGTAAGCCTCACTCATCACTCCATCTTGCGTCGCGTAAGCGCAAAGAGTGCGGCGCTCCGGATCTTTCGACCATTGATCAAACACCGTCATATAAAAAAAGCTACTGGGGTGTTGCATACGGAGAAGAAAATCAGCGCCGTGTTTCGCTTCATCGGCTAAGCGTGTGCGCATAAACGCGGGGAGCGTGTCCGAGCTAAATTGGCTGGTAAGATCGGCCAGTCCCCAAGCCAATAGCGGGATTTGTTGCGGATTAAAGTAATTGGCGTAGGAAAGGTGGCTCAGGTATTTGCTCACATCGCCAGAGGCATCGTACCAACCACCGGATACATCCACGCGTTCATCAGAGCCGAATACCTTGGCGTGCTGATCCGCGTGTTCATAGATGCCACTACACCGCTGCGATTTAAAATAATGCAGCAGATCGGAAAACGTGGTGTGAAACAGACAATCGTCAAGGATCTCAAACGGATGCGAATATACCGGAGTGTCTGTTAACAGCACTAGTTGATAGCGTCCGCGATGTGCAAAGGCAGAGAAATCGAGGGTATAAGCCGTGCCCATCTGCCAGTTGCTTAACTGTGTGCCTTGGTGTAACTCAAACTGCGCCACCACGTTATCGAGTGGTGCTGTGTCTGTCCCCGTAAAATTTTGCGCGCCTTCTGCGGCTTCATTAAAGTGCCTGTCCCCAGAAGAGGAGGCAGCTTTGTCCGCCGAACTGAATGTGCCTGTCCCCTTAAGAGGAGGCAGGGAAATCAGTGCCACGGGCGTGCCGGTGAGGCGGTCGCTGTCACTGACGATCACCGCGTATTTGTCACCGTGTAACGAGTAGCCAATGTGATTGGTCAGCACTTGCATTATGGTATCCTTATTGGTCGCTATTGCTCGTACAAATAGCAGCGCACATAGTGGTTGTCCGCGAGCTTGGTGACGCCGGGCAACTGCTCAGTGCATTTGGCTGTCGCATGTGGGCAGCGGCCAGCAAAAGGGCAGCCGACCGAATCCGGCGTCCACAGGGGGATCTCACCCTTGTTGCCCTTTAGTTTTTCGTGAATAGATTTGCTCGGGTCGGGCACGGCCGAGACCAACAGCTGGGTGTAAGGATGCTGAGGGCGATGAATAATCTCTTCGGTGTCTCCCCATTCGACCATATGGCCGACGTACATCACTGCCAAGTCTTCAGCAATGTAACGCGCGGTGGCGATATCATGGGTGATGTAGAGCAGCGACATTTGCTTCTCCACTTTCATTTCTTCCATCAGATTAAGTACACCGGCACGAATCGACACATCCAGCATCGAAGTTGGTTCATCGGCGAGTACCACTTCCGCGCCCACGGCGATGTTCCGCGCCAAGTTAATCCTCTGACGCTGGCCGCCCGACAGCTGGTGGGGGAATTTCTCCGCCGTTTCTTTGGCAGGGGTCAGCCCCACTTGCTCGAGCAGCTCGAACACCCGCTCTTTCAACTGAGCTTTGTCGCGCTTGGCGACTTTTTTGTGGATCAATAATGGGCGCGCAATATGGTGAAACACATTATGGGTGGGGTTGAGCGAGCCAAAAGGGTCTTGCCAGACCATTTGCAGGCCTTCGCGATAGCGCATCAGCTCATCACGTTTTTTAATGGTGGTGATATCGCGGCCGCGATATTCAATGCAGCCATCGGTCGGGGCATACATTTTGGCAATCATTTTCGCGGTGGTGGATTTGCCCGAGCCTGATTCCCCCACCACGGCAAGTCCACGGCCTTTGTACATTTTGAACGAGACATCATTGATCGCTCGCATCATGGGTTGTTTAAGGGCATGGCTGTTAATCGGGAAATCTTTCACCACGTTTTTCCCTTCAACCAGCAGTTCTCCAAAACCTGTACTCATCACTGACTTCCTCACATTGGCGCGTTATTAGAGTTTTTGTTGGGCGATGGGCTCACCGTATAGATGGCAGTTGGAATACCGGCCCGGTTCGATTTGGCGCAGCGCCGTTTTCATGGTTCGACACCGCTCATGCACCTGAGCACAGCGCGCTTGAAAGCGGCAGCCGGTCGGGATTTCGAGCAAGTTGAGCGGATTGCCTGGGATCCCCGTGAGCTGGCGCTTAGGTCCGGTGAGTGAGGGGAATGAGCTGCCCAGTCCTTCGGTGTAAGGGTGGTAGGGGTTGTTGAGCACCTGTTTGGACGGTGCGACTTCAATCAGCTCACCGGAATACATGATCCCAATCCGGTCGGAGAACTCCACCATGAGCGATAAGTCATGGGTGATAAACAGAATCGAAAAGCCAAACTCTTCTTTTAACGCGTAGATTTTTTGCAAGATCTCGCGCTGCACTACCACATCTAATGCCGTAGTGGGCTCATCCATGATGATCATTTTCGGGTTTAATGCCAGCGCAATGGCAATTACCAAGCGCTGACGCATCCCGCCCGAAAACTGGTGCGGATAATCGGTCAGGCGGCTAGGGTGAATATCGACAATTTCCAGCAAGCCTTGAGCCCGTTTGACCGCTTGTTTGCGGGTCAGGTTGGTGTGGCGCATCAACACATCGCAAAACTGTTCCTCGAGCGTCAGCACTGGATTAAGGGCATTCATGGCGCTTTGAAACACCATCGACATCTCCCGCCAGCGAAAGTCGCGCATCCGAGCGTCGCTGTAATCGAGGATATTCTCGCCGTTAAAGATGACTTCGCCGCCGGTGATAAATGCAGGTGGCTTATGCAGACGCATCAGCGAAAAGGCAACGGTGGATTTACCGCATCCCGATTCGCCAGCCAGACCGAATACTTCACCGGGGGCAATGTCAAAACTGACGTGATCGCAGGCTCGGACATCGCCGGCATCGGTAATGTAGTCCACGCACAGGTCACGGATTGAGATAAGTGGGGTGCGACTCATGATTTATCTCCACTGATCAGCATGTGTTCGGCAACGGGATTCTCGTCGCGGGCTTTCTTTTCTTGTTGGCTGAGTTTTTTCCAGCGCTTCATCCCTTTTTGCGCTCGTAATTGCGGGTTGGCAATTTCATCCACGGCGAAGTTGAGTAACGCAAGCCCCGTCACCAGTAAAGTCAGCGCAATACAAGGCGCGAGTAGCTCCCACCACGCACCGATTAACATGGATGAAGAGGTTTGCACGTTGTAGAGCATGATCCCCCAGCTGATGGTGTTGGGATCGCCAAGGCCTAGAAAGGAGATAATCGACTCCATGGCAATGGCATACATTACCGAGCCAATAAAGCTGGCGCCGACAATCGGCACCAAGTTAGGCAAGATCTCGACAAAGGTGATACGAAAGCGCGACTCACCCAGCACTTCGGCAGCTTTCACGAACTCTTTTTCGCGCAGGGCAAGGGTTTGTGAGCGAACCACCCGTGCGCCCCACGCCCACGAGGTGCAGCCAATAATGATGGCGATCGTCAGCGGTCCGGCTTCGCCGATAAATGCGGCGAGCACGAACAAGAGTGGGTATTGCGGGATCACCAACATAATGTTCATCGCGGCGGTGAGTACATCGTCAACCCAACCGCCTAAATAGCCGGCGGTAATACCAATTAAGGTGGCGAGCACACACACGGTGATACCGGCCCCAAAACCCACCGCTAACGAAACACGGGCGCCATGTACTAACTGCGACCAGACATCACGACCCATACGGGTGGTACCAAGGACATGGTCGGCCTTTTTCGACATCAGTAGGGTGCGACGATCATCCGCTAAGTGTGTGGCGATCCAGCCGTCTGGATTGGCTTGCGCCGCTTTGACGATAACGCTGGGGTATTCATGCGGATTACCGGTGCGTTTATCTGGCGCATGCTGGGTTAATAAAGGCGCGAAGACCGCCATTAATATAAATAGGCCAACAATGATGGAGCCTGCGCGGGCAATTTTATTGCGTACGATAAGGGTGAGGAGATCTTTCATATTATTTGCCTCCTTTGCGCAGGCGTGGGTCAAGGACCACGTACAGCATGTCAGCAATTAAGTTAAACGAGAGCATAAACAAGGTCATAATCAGTAGCTGGCCTTGCAGGACTTGGTAGTCACGCGCGTTGATCGCATTCAAAAGCACTGAGCCAAGACCGGGGTAGTTAAAAATGATCTCCACAATCAGTTGGCCCCCGATGGCAATACCCAGCGACATCGATAGCGCAGTGACACTGGGCAAGAGCGCGTTCCGGGCGGCGTAGTTAAACACCACGCGGTTTTCGCTTAACCCTTTGCCGCGGGCCATGGTGATGTAGTCTTCCGCAAGCAGGTTAATCATGTTGTTACGCATGTTGACCAAAAAGCCGCCGACTTGAATGATGGAGGCACAAAAAAGCGGGAGTACGGCGTGATAGGCCACATCTTTAATAAAAGCCCAGCTGGTCCAGTCAGGGGTGACGCCCGGCGTGTAGGCGTATCCGGTAGGAAACCATTTCAGGCCAATGGCGAAAATAAACAGCGCTAACATCGCGATAACCACTTGAGGCACCGCTTGGATGATTAGCATTCCTGGGGTGATCACAGCATCGTATTTTCCGCCGCGCTTCCAAGCGGCAAAAATCCCCAAAATCGAGCCCAGCGAGAAGGACAGCAGCACTGCACTGCCGGCAAGAAACAGCGACCAGCCAAAGGCTTTGCCGAGGAGCTCGTTTACTGACAACGGATAAAACTGGATGGAGGTGCCTAAATCCCAGCTCAACACGTTTTTCATGTAGGTGAAATACTGCATATAGAGGGGGCCATCGACAAAGCCCAGCAGTTGTTTCATTGCCTCAATCCGCTCTGGAGTGACTTGCACCGAGGCGTTGGCAAACATCATGGTGACAGGATCACCGGGCATGGCACGAGGAATAATAAAATTGAGTGTTGCTGCCACTAAAAGGGCAATCATGTAAAAAGTTAGCCGTCGGAAAAAATAACCCATAACCCACACCTTACACAGCGAAGTGGTGATGTTCGTGGCGTGAACACCGTGGAAAAGCGGGCGCGCAAGGCGCCCGATAGTGGTTACTGAACGGGCTTAAGGTCCAGTACATGGAGAAGACGCTCAGGAATACCGGCCCAGATAGAGGGTCGACCTTTCGGGTTGTCTTCGTTCCACCAACCGGTGAAGCGGGTTGTGTTGTATTGATACATTTGAGCGCCAGAAAGCACCGGAATAGTGACCTGATCCTTGGCAATAATCGCTTGGATTTGGTGGGCAATTTCCAGTTGCTCAGCTTTATCCGCGGTTTTGTAGAAGCTGTCTAACAGCTTGTCGAGCTCGGCATTTTGGTAATAATGCATCGCGAACCGCGGCATGCCGTCCCCTTTCTGTAAATTGGAGTTATATGCGCTATTCCAATAGGTGTAAGGGTCCGCACCGTGGAAGTAGTTGGTGTAGGCGACGTCGTAGTCGGCTTCGAGCATCGCTTGGTTATACACCGAGAAATCAGGTGTACGCGCTTTGGCTTTGATGCCGGCCTCGGCAAGTTGCTCAACCGCAAGCTGAACGGTGTTGTTGAAGTCGGTCCAGCCATTGGGAGATTGGATCTCGAGCTCAAACGACTTACCTGATGGCGTTTCCACAAAGCCATCGCCGTCTTGATCTTTAAAGCCGGCTTTCGCAAGCAGTGCTTTGGCGCCGTCTAGATCGTACGTATTGTATTGGCGATATTTTTCATGCACCGCTTCGTCGGACCAAGACTCAAAGGCATAACCTAAGCCAGACGCAAAGTCGTTCACTGTACCACCGCCATAAAACGCGATATCAATGATGGTTTGACGGTCAAGCGCCATCGAAAATGCACGACGGAAGTCGACATTGGTCAGCGCTTCACGCTTGGCAGGGTCTGGGTCATTAAAATTGACCATAAAGGCTTGGGTGCCAGCGGCAGGGTACCAATAGTGATGATTAGGATTGGCCGCGGCATAAGTGCGGTCAATGTCAGGAATGAACGAGGAGGTCCAGTCCATTTCGCCACTGATCACTTTACTTAAGAACTGGTCGTTATTGGCGATTTGCGGCACGCGCAGACAGTCGACATCAAGGTTGTCGTTATCCCAATAATAGGGGTTACGACATTGAATATAGAGCTGAGAGGTGAAGGTATCGATAGTGGTGAAGGGGCCAGAGCCTACTGGGTTTTCATTGGTATAAGATGCTGGGTCTTCGATGTTTTTCCAAACGTGCTCTGGCACCACTGGCACTTTGACGATCTCGTACGGTACGTTGGAATTGGCCTCGGTGAGTTCAAAGCGGACGGTATAGTCGTCGACTTTTTTCACATCATCAATCCATTTATTAATCCCAGATTGGTCGAGCTCAGGATGGTTTTTAACCAAATCAAATGAATACACCACATCGTCGGCAGTGTAGGCTTCGCCGTCTGACCATTTCACCCCTTTGCGTAGGGTAAAGGTGACACTTTTCAGATCATCCGCCATTTCATAGCCACTCGCGATACGAAAGACAGGTTGGTTGCCTTTCATTTCGTTAAACACCACTAAGGGCTCATAGACGAAGTCAGTGGTGGTGTGCAAATAGGTGGCGCCAAGGAAAGGGTTGAAGTTACGGACAAAGGTATTGAATTCTTTCGGGTGGATAGTGAGCTCACTGCGCTCGGCGGCACTGACGCCAGCACTTGCGCTCAGCGCACCGATAATTGCAGAGGCAAGTAGGGTCTTGCTGGCAAATCTAATGTTACTCGAAAACATAGCCATTCCTTACTGTTGCTTTCAGTTCACGTGATGGATAGTGAGCTCGTTGCTTACAACCTTCGCGAGCTCAAGCTTGCCGATTCACCGGCATCTAGTTGTCTGTTGTCTGGTCATCGTATGCATCAGCAATCGATAACACAGCGGCCAGTGAACCTCTTCAAATAAGCATGCCGATAGAACGCCTCGCAACGTCATTAATCGTTAAAATCGTAAAAAAACACTTTCATGACGTTAAAACCGTTAAAATCGATCGGGATAAATTGAAGATGTATTCTGACTCGCTTTCTCTTCTGAGATAAAAACCAGAAACCGAACCAGATTATACCAATAAATATCAATGACTTATTTGTTACCTTCTCAGGGGTGACAGATATCACATGCTTCTTAGGGCTTATTTTTAATCAAGAATTTAATCTTGCCGTTTTGTTGTGATACTCCCCACAATCCTGATTTTTAGCCCCAACTATCGCTCAGACTTGGACTGATATCGGCATCAAAGACCCCGTTTATTTGCGTGAATTATTATCGCGTAGGTTGGTGGATTCTTGTTGGGACAGGCACTTTAGATTTATGGGGACAGACACTTTTGTTGCTTTTGTTGGAGTGCTTAATGGGACTGCTTAATAGGACAGGTACTTTAAATGTATAGAGTCTGAATATTTAAAGTGTCTATTTAAAGTGTCTGTCCCTATTGGGAAGATAAGAGTGTCTGTCTTGATTAATTGCTTATTGGGTAAGGAAAGAGAAAAATGCCTGTCCTCAATAGGAGAGGCACGTTGGGGGGAAGGTGGTACGGGGTGTGTTAGTCTTCGAGCAGCAGCTGACGCAGCTGTCGGTAGTAGGTTTCTAACTGGGTACGATCGGTATTGTGTTTGTCACAGTGGTCAAGAATATAGCGAATAGAGCTGAGTACTGTGCGCCACCTTGGTGTTTTGGGTAAGGTTTCCAGCAGTAAGTACTTATCCAATGTGCGGGTTTGTAGGCTACTGCGGTCGAGGTAGACCCGCCAAAGCCCGCTTTGTTCGGCAAAATCGAACTTACTTTTGCCCGTCGTTTTTTCCCAATATTCGAGTCCAGCCACCATCGCATCGACAATGAGTTGTCGGCGTGCTTGCGCTTTATCCTCTTGCTGGCTCTGGGCTTGGCTCACTAAGGCTTCAAACTCACCGCCCATGGCTTTTAATTTATCCAGTTGGCGCGCATCACCACGGAATGCATAGCCAGACAAAGCCTCAATCGCACTTTCTAAACTTTGGATCCGCGCTAGCGAGACGGGCGTATCAGTGTTCATCACATATAAGGTGGTTATCTCAGAAGCCGCCGGGAAACGCAAAATCATGCCTTCTAGATCACGATGCTGGTCGCCGATATAAACAGTCAACTTACCTTGATAGCGCTCGAGCTGTTGGCTCTCATCCGGCTCATGGATCAGGGCATGACTATGCATACGCTTGAGATTGGCATCTTGCTGTTGAAATAACGCAGCGGCAGACGCATTGGCAAAGCGGATTTGACCATCGCTGCCTGCCCCGATAATCGCTTCAGGGGCGAGGGATAATTGTGAAATCAGCCATGACTGGGTTTCGAGTAGACTCGCCTGTCGCTCTGCACTTTGCGCTAATGCGGCTTCCAATCGCTGATTTTCTTGCTGACGTCGCTCGGCATCACAGGCGGCAAGGTGCGTGGCAATACGAGCGGCAAGTTCTTGCTTATTGAACGGTTTACTCAAATAGTCATTAGCACCCACGTTAAAACCATGAATGCGATCATCAGGTTGATTAAGCGCAGTGAGCATGATGATGGGAAGCGCCCCATGATGATACTGCTGGCGTAATCGTTCACAAACTTCAAAGCCACTTATCCCGGGCATGAGTATATCGAGCAATACCAGCGCAGGACGTTCTTTTTCGACCTGTTGTAGCGCCGTTTCGCCATCGCTAGCGGTAATAACCTGATAACCCTCCATTTGCAAAAAGCTGGTTAATACTTGTTGATTGGTGGGTTCGTCATCAACCACCAAGATCAGTAAGCCATCATCGCAAGTGGCGGTGGTTGCGTTCGTCTTATTCTCGACGTCCTGTGGGGTAAAGGGTTGCCAGAGGGGAGAAGGCTGTTCGTCATTGGGTAAATGAGCAACCGGTTCGTCAGGCGCTTCGATCGCGGGTAGGGTAAAACTAAATGTGGTACCGATTTGTGGCTGACTGCTTACATAAAGCTGACCGCCCATAAGCTCAATCAGCTGACGTGTGATCGATAAGCCCAGCCCGGCACCATGCTGATAGTGGTAGTGATCGCTGACCGCTTGAGTGAGTGGCTCAAAGATCACGTTCAGTTGTTCGGGCGGGATCCCTTGCCCGGTATCGACTAACTGAATGCGAACCCTGTCATCAATTTTTTCCGCACTCAGCACTATCTTACCGGCATCAGTAAACTTCACTGCATTACCAATCAGGTTATACATCACTTGCTCAAGGCGCTGGGTATCGGCACAGACCCACAAAGAGGACGAGGGGAGCTGATTGATGATACGGATTGGCTTATCTTTTTTGAGATGTTCAGCTAAAGAAAGGACAAGACGCGCTAGGCTGGTGATATCGACCGCTTCGTTTTCAAGCGAGAGCTGACCATAACGCATTTTATGATAATCGAGCAGATCATCGACTAATTTCGCCAACCGTTGGCCGCTGTTAACAATGATCGAAAGTTGATACTGATGATCACGACTAATTGGACCATTCGCACCAGCGATCAAGGCGTCGGCAATCCCAATCATGCCATGCAAAGGCGTGCGTAATTCATGCGAGGTGGTAGCCAGAAATTCGTCTTTGAGCTTGTTAGCCAGCTGCAACTCTTGGTTTTGCTCTTGAATCGTGGCCAAGCTTTGTTCAAGTGTTTGATTTTGCTGGTGGATAAGCTGAAGCTTTTCACGGATAGCGCGCCGCATACGAGAAAAGCTGACCGCCAACCGCCCAATTTCATCATGCCGACGCGTATGGTGAATCTTGGTATCCAGATCCCCCGCACTCACTTTCTCTGCGGCCCATGTCAGCTGCAACAAAGGACGAGTAATAAAATTCGACATACTGTTCGATGCGACCAACACGGCAAAGCCGGCCAACAGCATCGCTACGACGAACAGTTGTTCGAGTTGGCGAACTCTCGCAAAGGCAATGTCGATAGGCACTTCGGCGACAAGCGCCCAATGCAAGCCATGGGTTGAGATAGGTGCAAAGGCCGCCAGCATGGTGTCGCCGGACGCATTGTCATAGCGTTCAACCCCTGTGTGATTATCCAGTGCCTTTTCAATCACTGCTAGGCTGTCGGCGATCGTCTCTGGGTTAGATGAATGGCCGCGCACTTGCAGATCGTCTCCGACTAACAAGGTTTGAATGTCGGATGAAGAGGAAGGGGTCATTAACGCGGTCAGCGCGTGATTGGGAAGCCGAAACAAGGCATAACTGTGCAGGTAGCCTTGCTGAATAATGGGGGCGCCGAGCCATGCATAGGCGTTGCCATCCGGATCTTGGGCAAAGTCTGACATTACGACATTAGGGTGAGGATCGCGCTTACCTTTTACCTGCCTATCTTGGCGCTTTAGCGCGGCAAAGGTGTGACCCAGTTTGGTATCTTGGTAAGGGCCCGTCAATAAGTTGGTCCCATAGTTCGAATGCTTTTTGACTGAATAGGTGACATTACCTTGTTTATCGACGAGTAGCAGATCGTCAAAGTCTGCACGTGCCAATAGTGCCAAATAGGCGCGATGATAACGTTTGTGCAGTAAGCGGTAGCGCTCTACACCGGGGTAGTTCGGCGAACCTTTGCTGACGGGCGTTTTTATCGCGTGACCTGAACCGGGATGGTAGCGAGTTTGTGCATACTGCCGGGCGGAATCCATGTCAGGACCTAGGCTACGGAAGGCGTTGACCAAGCCATAAAAGTGACCACCACTGGCATAGGCAAGCTCTGATGCGACGAACCCTAACACTTCAGATTCTTTAGCATCAAAGTAATCACGCACTTGTTGTTGCTTGCTGTCGCGTACAGAAAGTAGGTGTGCGGTGCTTTGCTCTTGCAAATCCTTGCTGTGAGCATTAAGGAAAAAAAGTGCCACGAGAATCAGAGGCAATAAACTCAGCAGGAGAAAAGCCAACATCAAGGTGTGATGAAGGCGCTTAAACGGGGGAGCGATAAACAGCTTTCTCATGATCAACAGCCTTGTCCTTAAAGCAGCTATTTAATGATTCTGTCTGCAACGCTAAACAGGCAGAAGGAATGCTACACAGTGACGTTACTTCCTTTTTTTGCTTTGACAAGCAAGTTGGTCGAGAAGCGTGTGGATCGGCGCATTTTTATCACTTTTCCCGATAGTTAATGGTTTTATTGAAAAAAAAGCCCCAGCGCTGCTGGGGCTTTCTCATCACGTTTAAGCGTTAGTATCGATTTAATACTGAGGCTTGGTTGCCGGTGCTTGAGCCGCGGCTCGCGCTTCTGCGCTGCCAGCCGCTTTCGCGTTGGCATTGGGCACTTTAAAGGCGGCGATGCGCACTGGCGAATGATCAACCACTTGGTTTGGCGCAGGCGCTTTCATCATTGGTGATGTTGCGCGACGATAACGAATGGTTGATTGAGGCGCTGTGATAACCGCTTCACGCTCAATCACTTTCTCCGTCACCAAGGCCACATTTGGATCGTGTTCTGGCGTGGTCGCTGGTGCCGGTGATGCGGCTACCGATGGCGTAGCCTCAACCACAGGGGCAGTTGGCACTGGCTCAACGGCTGGCTTCTTCTCTGGCGTTGGCGTTGCGGCGACACTCGGTGTGCGCATCACAATCACTTTACCCATCGCCATTTCAGGACGTGCAACTCCGCTTGCAATCACAGATGCGGCTTGGCGTTTGTCTTGGCGACGACGGTCCTGTTTTACTTTGATAGGTTGCTCGGCCGACCAGACTTTACCCATCGCCATTTCTGGCGAGGCCATGCCGGTGGTGAGTGGCATCGGGCTTTTCACCATTGGACGGCGACGACGACGTTGGCCGCTGGCACGCAGGTGACGAGGAGAACGACGATTGCGGCGCTTCTCTTCACGTGCAGGCTTGTCTTGCTGACTTTGGCCGTTGTCTGTTTGTTGCTGTTTGGCTTGCTGCGCCACATCGGCACCGACTTGTTGGAGATCTTTTCCTTTTGCCGGTTCTTGTGGTTGTGCAGATGCGGTTACAGCATCGGGCTGGTCTTTGTTGACACGCACGCTGCGGTTTAGCTTACGGCGTTGGCGACGTTGTTTCACCTTCTCCGTTTTTTCTGCCTTGTTATCCGCGTTATTGTCCGCTTTCTCAGGCTGTTTCTTCGCCGTTTCTACCTTGTCAGCTTGGGCTGACTTTGGCTTCTCGTTACGGTTTTTCTTGCCTTTACGGTTATTGTCGCGACGCTCATCTTGCGACTTGTTACTACGGCGTGGCTTGTTGTTACGGTTGCGATCTTGCGCGTTATCATCTTGCTCGTCTTTTTGTGGCGCGGCCTGATTTTGACGAGGTTTATTGCGTCCACTTTGATCGCGTTTGCTACGTTGTTGACGCGTCGACGAACCCGATTGGCGGTTGCTCGATGGCGTACTCGCTTGACTTGGCGTTGCCTCAGACGTGTTGTCACTTGCAAACAGGCCAGACAAGAACTTACCCAGCTTGGCCAACAGGCTTGGCTGTTTAGGTGCTGTCTCGGTAGCGGGCTTTGCGGTTGGCGCTGGTGAGCTTGGCGCGGCAAATCCTTGTAAAACAGGTTCTTCACGCTTTTTCGCCGGACGCGCTTGTTGTGGTTCTTCGCGCGTTTCCGCTTCTTTTAGCGACTCAAGCTGGCTTGGCAGATGGTACGACAAGCTTGCCATTTCTTCGCCGCCACGGATGCGCACCACATCGAAGTGTGGGGTTTGCAGATCTGCGTTTGGCACCACAACCACTTTGACATTGTGGTACTTCTCAATATGTTGTACCGACCGACGCTTTTCGTTAAGCAGGTAAGAGGCGACAGGCACAGGGACAATACCCAGAACTTGCGCTGTGTTCTCCTTCATGGCTTCTTCTTCCATGAGACGCAGAATCGACAAAGAAAGCGATTCGTTGTCACGGATAACACCCGTCCCTTTACAGCGTGGACAAATATGGTGGCTGGCTTCGGCGAGAGACGGGCTCAAGCGTTGGCGTGACATTTCCAATAGACCAAAGCGTGAGATACGGCCAATTTGCACCCGTGCACGGTCCATGCGAACCGAATCACGTAGTTTGTTCTCCACTTCACGTTGGTGGCGTACTGGCGTCATATCGATGAAATCGATAACCACCAAACCGCCCAAATCACGTAAGCGAAGCTGGCGAGCAATTTCTTCCGCGGCTTCTAGGTTGGTTTGTAGCGCTGTTTCTTCAATGTCACTGCCTTTGGTGGCTCGTGCCGAGTTGATGTCGATAGACGTCAAGGCTTCGGTCGGGTCAATGACAATAGAGCCGCCTGACGGGAGACGAACTTCGCGTT
Organism: Salinivibrio sp. PR5; assembly: GCF_001996085.1. Lineage (NCBI taxonomy): Bacteria > Pseudomonadati > Pseudomonadota > Gammaproteobacteria > Vibrionales > Vibrionaceae > Salinivibrio > Salinivibrio sp. PR5. Next base: position 14,849 of record NZ_MUFK01000024.1, on the reverse strand, counting down.
GGAAGGCCGACTCAATCTGGCTTTCAATTTGGTAGTGGCTGAACAGCGGCACTTCGCCTTCATAGAGTTTGATACGGCTGACAAAGTCTGGACGTATTAACTGGATGTGTTCTTGCGCACGTTTGAAGACTTTTTCGCTGTCGATCAAGATCTCACCAATATCGCGACGTAAGTAGTCACGAATTGCACGTGCAATCACGTTACTTTCTTGATGGATCAGGAAAGGGGCAGGGTTGGATGATGCCGCTTCTTTAACCGCTTGCCAGTGGTTGAGTAGCACTTTCAAGTCCCACTCTAACTCTTCGGCCGATTTACCGACACCAGCGGTACGTACAATCAGGCCCATACCTTGCGGTAATTCAAGACCTGACATGGCCTCTTTAAGCTGGTTACGTTCTTCGCCTTCGATACGACGCGAAATGCCACCGGCGCGCGGGTTATTTGGCATCAAGACCAAATAGCTACCTGCTAGAGAGACAAAGGTCGTCAGTGCTGCGCCTTTGTTACCGCGTTCTTCTTTGTCCACTTGGACAATCACTTCCTGACCTTCTTTCACCACATCTTTGATGTTAGGACGGCCTTGATAGGTATAACCGGAAGGAAAGTATTCGCGGGCGATTTCTTTTAGCGGGAGGAAACCGTGTCGTTCAGCGCCGTAATCAACAAATGCCGCTTCCAGGCTAGGTTCAATACGGGTGATACGTCCTTTGTAGATGTTAGCTTTTTTCGATTCATGGCCAGGGCTTTCGATATCAAGATCGTACAGCCGTTGACCGTCAACCAATGCGACGCGCAACTCTTCCTTTTGAGTTGCGTTAATCAACATTCTTTTCATCAGATTGTTCTCATTTATTTATCGTTGTTATTAGCGGTTGATGACGAGAGCAGTCGCCAATGTTGCCTGACCCCAAGTCTGATATGGTGCAACCTCTCGGCTGGAGAAAATCAGGGGTGCGCTCGGGCAAATTTTTATCGGCCAGCTGCGACGGTTATTGTGGCTCACCGGATTATGCAGTTGGCGTCCGCCGTGTTTAAACTCATGGCGGATATCTCTGACACTGGCAAACAGCCATCGTGTCAACACACTAACGGGTGCTTTTGGCTTACGTCTTACGCCGAGTGCTGCGTAAAGCACGAAAAGCATTCGAAATTATGGATATTTTAACAGGCAAGCCCGTCATGTCGCCGAAAAGTGATTCCCTTTTCTGACTAACGCCGCAACTATAGCAGCCAGACCAGAGTCCAGCAATCGGCTTTCGCTGCTTGTGTCGGGTTGGTAGAAAAAGCGGACGAATGTGCGCATTTTTTGCACGATTATCTTTGCTGCCATGTATTCAGCGGTGTTGAGGGCAGGGTTTAGATAGGTGCATGTCCCGTCGCTTAGAGGTACAATCACTCGCTATGACAGAACAAAAATCAAAAGTGCGATTTATCGAAATTGACGATGACATCGCCGGCCAACGTATCGACAATTTTCTGCGAAATCAGCTGAAAAATGTCCCAAAAAGTATGATTTATCGCGTTCTTCGTAAAGGAGAGGTGCGAGTTAACAAAAAACGAATAAAACCAGAATATAAGCTTCAAGCGGGCGATCTGATCCGCGTGCCGCCTATTCGGCTTCCTGAGCGCGATGAGCAAGTGGCGCCAAGTACAAAGCTAGACAAAGTGGCAGAGTTAGAAAACTGCATTCTTTATGAAGATGACCATCTTTTGGTGTTGAACAAGCCATCGGGTACAGCGGTGCACGGCGGAAGTGGGCTACAATTCGGTGCGATCGAAGCCATGCGTGCGTTGCGCCCTAACGCGCGTTTTTTAGAGTTGGTGCATCGTATTGACCGTGATACCTCTGGGATCTTGTTGATTGCGAAAAAACGCTCGGCATTGCGCCATCTCCAAGCACAATTTCGTGAAAAGACAGTGCGGAAAGATTACTACGCGCTCGTGATGGGGGAGTGGCCTGCGAAACAGCGTAAAGTCACGGCACCTCTATTAAAAAATGAAGTAAATAGCATTGTGCGTGTGAACCCCAATGGTAAGCCATCGGAAACCCGCTTTAAGGTGATCGAGCGTTTTGCGGAGGCAACACTGGTGCAGGCTAGCCCAGTGACGGGACGAACGCACCAGATTCGCGTGCATGCGCAGTACGTGGGTCATCCACTCGCGTGGGATGATCGTTATGGTGATCCGCGCTTTGATGCTTATACCAAACAAGTCGGCCTTAATCGACTCTTCCTGCATGCGGCGAAAATTCGCTTTGTGCATCCGGGCCGTGAAGAGACCATGGAGCTCGACGCGCCGATGGAAGCAAAGTTACAACGTGCGCTTGAGGGGTTGCGGAAGAAAACCGGTAAATAAGCGCAACCGGACGGCCCCTATCAGACAATTTCCGATAATAAGTAGTGGAATAGTGAGGCATGCATGAGTGAAAGCGGACAAGTGATAGTACGAGAGATGACGGCGATGAGTGAGGGTGAGCAATCACTCTCGGTGCATCCGTTACTTAGACCCTATTCGCTGCTTATCTTTGATTGGGATGGCACCGTCATGGACTCTATCGGACGGATTGTCTCGAGCTTAGAGGCCGCGGCTGCGCTCACCGGTCATCTACCCACGCTTGCGCCGGAACAACTCAAACAAATGATTGGGTTGAGTTTAGAGAAGGGCTATTCGTTGTTGTATCCAGACGCGGATCCTAAATGGTATCCGCACTGGACTGCACATTACCGTCAACAGTTTGTGCATGATAACCCAACCCAGTGCCAGCTTTATTCTGGGGTGAAGGCCACACTCAGAGCATTAAAGGCAAACGGATTCAAACTCGCCGTGGCCACCGGAAAATCACGTGCTGGGCTTGACCGAGCGTTAGCCGAAACAGGAACGGCTGACCTGTTTGAAGTGACACGCTGTGCCGATGAAACAGCCTCTAAGCCTGATCCGCAGATGATAAAAGAAATATTGACACAAACAGGTGTCGGCGCAGCGCAGGCGTTAATGGTGGGTGATACTCATCATGATATGCAACTGGCAGAGAATGCGATGGTCGACCGTCTTGGTGTGACATGGGGAGTGCACGACCGAAACACTTTGCAGGCTTACGCGCCGATTGCTGTGGTTGACTCGCTGAGTAGCCTTATCCTGTGAGTCACCGGTAAAACGGCGATCTTTCAGGCACCGTACTCCAGCTCACAGCCTATGAAGGGCTCCGGACCATGCGAGAGGCTTTACGGGGGCATGCGATGGCGCCTTAGACACTTATTTGGGCAAGGCGCCACTTTTCTGCAGGGTTAAATAACTGAGACGCCTTCTTTTTCGAGCATTTCGCGCAGGCGGATCAGTGGCAGTCCAATTAAGGTATTGGGGTCGCGGCCGTGCATGGCATTGAACAACGCGATGCCCAACCCTTCGCATTTGAAACTACCGGCGCAATCTAACGGCAATTCTTTATCGATATAACGTGTGATCTCGGCTTCGCTGAGATCACGAAAGTCGACATGAAAGGGCTCGACATCGGATTGATGGTGGCCGGTTTTACTGTTAATGACTGCAATGCCGGTATAAAAAGTGACTTGCTTGCCACTGGCTCGCAGCAATTGCTCAATGGCCTTTTCACGTGTGCCGGGTTTACCGAGCACCTCTTCATCAATCACACAGACTTGATCAGAGCCAATGATCAACGCGTCACCATACAAAGGCATACCCGCCATGGCTTTCTCTAATGCGAGACGTTCGACCAAGTCAGTCGGGCGCTCATTTTCTTGCCGGCTCTCATCAATAGCGGGTGAAAATGCGGTAAAGGGTAGGGCGAGTTTCTTAAATACCGCTTGTCGATAAGGGGAACTGGATGCCAACACGATTTTAGGTTGCATGACATGTCCTTTAATGTGTGTGAGTCTTTATGCGCACAAAAAGCTTGGTTTATCTTCATATTTCAGTCTAACCTGAAAGTCGTCAACGTGCGATGTGCATGATGCAGTATGGTCGGATCTCGGCCAGAACCAAGGCGTTGATGGGAAGACGGTGAGAGGAAAGCCTTCTTACTATTGCGATTCGTTGTGTCTTTTGCCAAGAAGACAACAAAGGGCCTGAGCACAGGCAACATTTTCTTTGACTCCAGCGCATTTGGAGGCTAATATTCGCGCCCTATGCAGAAGGTAAAGCTACCGCTGACGGTTGATCCATTCCGCAGTGCACAAAAGCGGCTTGACTACGATGGCATCGTAGATAAATCGCGTTTGGCGCGCCTCGGTGAGGCAGCCCAAAGCATTGATAGTGATGCTGAGGTCACGCTTTCTTTCGACATTGATGCCCAAGGGTTAAAAACCGTGTCTGGCCATGCGGCCGTCACAGTAAGCCTTGAGTGTCAGCGTTGTTGGGAATCGTTCTCCTATCGCTATGAAACTGAATTCGTTTATAGCCCGGTTTTCAATGAAGACCAGGTTGGCAACTTACCGGATGCTTATGAGCCGGCATTAGTCGACGAAAACGGTGAGATTGATCTGATTCAGCTCGTCGAAGACGAGTTGATTGTGGCCTTGCCACAGGTCGCCATGCACGAAGACACTGACTGCAAAGTGAGTGCTGACAACATGGTGTATGGGGAAATCCCACTTGCTGATGAGCGTCCAAATCCGTTTGCCGTACTAAAAAACTTAAAGCAAAGTAACGAGGAGTAGGGTCAATGGCCGTACAAAAGAACCGTAAAACCCGTTCTAAGCGTGGTATGCGTCGTTCACACGATGCACTGGGTACTCAAGCAGTATCAGTAGACAAATCTAGTGGTGAAACTCACCTGCGTCACAACGTGACTGCTGATGGTTTCTACCGTGGCCGCAAGGTTATCAACAAGTAAGGTTGAACCTTGACTGGGCTAACCATTGCACTTGATGCGATGGGCGGGGATTTCGGTCCCCAAGTGACAGTGCCTGCCTCCGTGCAGGCATTGTCTCGTTTTGCGGACCTAAATGTGATTTTAGTGGGCGACCAAGCACAAATTGTCGCGCAGCTCACTCGATGCGACGCACAAAATCACTCCCGACTTTCCATCGTTCATGCCCCAGACGTGATCCCTAACGACATGCGCCCGTCAACGGCGTTACGCCGTAGCACTGGCACATCCATGCGTATCGCGCTAGATAAAGTGGCGCATGGCGAGGCAGACGCTTGCGTCAGTGCCGGAAACACCGGCGCACTGATGGCACTTTCCAAACACCTTCTAAAATTGCTTCCCGGCGTCGACCGCCCCGCGCTGGTGACCGCGTTACCCGGCGCAAACCAACAACGTAAATGGTTGTTAGATCTCGGCGCGAATGTGTCTTGCGATGCAGATACACTGTTTCAGTTTGCGGTCATGGGCGCGGTGTTGGCCCAGGCAGAGCTCGGGCGTATGCCACGTATTGGCTTATTAAATATCGGTGAAGAAGAGATCAAGGGAAACGACTTGGTAAAGCGATGTGCCGATATGTTGCAATCTTGCCAAGCAGTGAACTACACCGGCTATATAGAAGGGGATCAAATATACACGGGCCAAACTGATGTCATTGTTTGCGATGGCTTTGTCGGTAATGTCGCGCTTAAAACCAGTGAAGGCGTCGCCAGCTTGGTGATTAACCAAGTAAAAACACATCTCAATCAGCATCCCATCAAGCGCTGGATCGCGAAATGGCTATTTTCTGATCTTTTTAATCAACTAAAACAGCTGAAACCCGACCAGTACAACGGCGCAAGTTTGCTAGGATTGCGCGGCATCGTTGTCAAAAGCCACGGACGCGCTGATATCGCCGCTTACGAAAATGCTATTTGTGAAGCGGTGCACGAGGTCGAACGGCAGATACCAACCAAGATAAGTGACCGTTTAGAGGCAGTTCTTCTCGAGAGGCATTAGTAGTCTTCATGTATAGTAAGATTTTGGGCACAGGCAGCTACTTGCCTGAACAGGTTCGCACCAATGCTGACCTTGAACAGATGGTAGAAACCAGTGATGAGTGGATTGTCACTCGCACCGGTATTAAAGAACGTCGTATTGCTGCGCCAACAGATACTGTTGCCTCAATGGCTTATCAAGCTGCTGTGCAAGCAATTGACATGGCTGCCATCGATAAACATGACATCGATCTGATTATTGTAGCGACCACCAGTGGTGAACGCGCTTTCCCAGCGGCGGCCTGTGATGTGCAAGCCATGCTAGGAATTCAAGGCTGCCCGGCGTTTGATATTGCCGCAGCCTGCTCTGGCTTTGTGTATGCGCTGAGTGTCGCTGACCAATACGTTAAAAATGGGCTAGCTAAAAATGCCTTAGTGGTGGGGTCTGATCGCCTTTCACACACCTGTGATCCTGATGATCGTTCAACCATCATCTTATTTGGTGATGGTGCTGGTGCCGTGGTGCTTTCTGCAGATGAAAATGATGGCATCTTGTCCACTCACCTCAAAGCCGACGGTAAATTTGGTGAGTTATTGAAACTTAAATACCCTGAGCGTGGTCAGTCCTTACCAGCCGATGAGGCTTGGCTGTACATGGCCGGCAATGAGGTATTTAAAGTCGCGGTGACCCAGTTGGCGAATATCGTTACCGAAACACTTGCCGCCAACCAACTCGAAAAATCAGACATTGATTGGTTGGTGCCGCATCAGGCCAATTACCGGATTATTAAAGCGACGGCGAAGAAGCTGTCGATGTCGATGGATCAAGTGGTATTGACGTTAGACCGCCACGGTAATACGTCGGCAGCATCCGTACCGACCGCACTCGATGAAGCTGTACGGGATGGGCGTATTCAACGCGGACAAACCGTGTTACTCGAAGCCTTTGGCGGTGGTTTTGCGTGGGGTTCCGCGCTGGTCAGGTTTTAAAATTAATAGGAAAACAGCTATGTCTGCTACTGCGATTATTTTTCCCGGTCAAGGTTCACAAGCCGTGGGTATGCTGAGTGAATTGGCCGACCAATATGGCGTTGTGCAACAAACGTTTGCCGAGGCGTCAGAAGTCCTAGGGTACGATTTGTGGGCGCTTGTGCAACAAGGGCCAGAAGCGGATTTAAATGAAACGCATCGCACACAGCCTGCGTTGCTGACCGCATCTGTCGCTATCTGGCGTGTATGGCAATCACAAGGCGGTGCAACACCGTCATTGCTTGCAGGCCATAGCTTGGGCGAGTACTCAGCCTTGGTTTGTGCAGGTGTATTGGACTTTAAAGAAGCCGTTAAGCTTGTCGAGCTGCGCGGTCAATTGATGCAAGAAGCCGTCCCTGCAGGTGTAGGGGCGATGTCAGCGATTATTGGCTTGGATAACGATGCGATTGCGGCAGCCTGTGAGCAAGCCGCGCAGGACCAAGTTGTTTCACCCGTTAACTTCAACTCGCCTGGCCAAGTTGTGATTGCAGGTAATAAAGAAGCGGTTGAGCGTGCCAATGTACTGTGTAAAGAAGCAGGTGCTAAGCGTGCACTGCCATTGCCGGTGTCTGTTCCATCGCATTGTGCGTTGATGAAGCCGGCAGCGGAGAAATTAGCGCAAGCGCTTGAGCAAGTGAGCTTTAATACCCCTGAAATCCCAGTGATCAATAATGCGGATGTAGAAACACCGACTGATCCAGCGGCGATCAAAGACGCTTTGGTACGTCAGTTATACGGCCCTGTTCGCTGGACAGAAACTGTAGAGCGTATGGCTGCAGAAGGCGTTGAGCAGTTGTTGGAGTTTGGCCCGGGCAAAGTGCTGACTGGGTTAACAAAACGCATCAATAAATCGCTAAGCAGTGCGGCGGTTAACGATAGCGCGAGCTTAGCGTCTGCCAACGCGTAAGCGTTGAGCTGGCAATAACATTCTGTGACTGCCGGCCGAGGTCGGCAGAATCAACTAAAAGGGTAACCGAATGAAACTAGACGGAAAAGTAGCGCTAGTGACTGGCGCGAGCCGAGGCATCGGCCGTGTAACGGCAGAGTTGCTTGCTGAGCGTGGTGCCACTGTGATTGGTACGGCAACCAGCGAAAAAGGTGCAGCAGCGATTAGCGACTATCTCGGTGAAAAGGGTAAAGGGTTGGCGTTGAATGTCACCTCACCGGAGTCGGTCGCTGAGGTGCTTGACACAATTAAAAAAGAATTCGGCGATGTTGACATTCTGGTTAACAACGCAGGCATCACGCGTGATAACCTATTGATGCGTATGAAAGACGACGAGTGGCAGGACATTATGGACACCAACTTGACGTCGATTTTCCGTTTATCTAAAGCGGTATTACGTGCGATGATGAAAAAACGCTGTGGCCGTATTATTAATATTGGCTCAGTGGTTGGTGTAATGGGTAATGCGGGTCAAGCAAACTATGCTGCAGCGAAAGCGGGTGTGATAGGCTTTACCAAATCCATGGCACGAGAAGTGGCTGCACGTGGGATCACCGTTAATACAGTCGCACCTGGTTTTATCGAAACCGATATGACCAAAGCACTGAACGATGATCAGCGTTCAGCAACACTGGCACAAGTGCCAGCTGGTCGTTTAGGCGACCCTCGAGAAATTGCTGCAACTGTTGCATTCTTAGCCTCTGACGATGCTGCCTATATCACAGGCGAAACATTGCACGTCAACGGCGGTATGTACATGATTTGATCTCTAACGTTGCAATCTCGAATGACACACGTCAAACTCCGATTGATTTGTCCCCAAATCGTGGTTTGACCAGCGGTGGGGGTCTTGCAACTTCCACATTAATGAATAAACTACAGCACATATCGCATCTGCGAATCTTGTAAGGACTAGTATTAATATGAGCAACATCGAAGAACGCGTAAAGAAAATCATCGTTGAGCAACTGGGTGTAGACGAAGCAGAAGTGAAAAACGAAGCTTCTTTCGTAGACGACCTAGGCGCGGACTCTCTGGATACCGTAGAGCTAGTAATGGCTCTAGAAGAGGAATTCGATACAGAGATTCCAGATGAAGAAGCCGAAAAGATTACTACTGTTCAAGCGGCTATCGACTACGTAGTTAGCGCTTCTGAGTAATCCCTGATTCCCACCAGGCGGTCTCCTTGACCGCCTGTGTTCTTTTTAAGCTATTCTAATTTCCAAACTTATATTCTCCGGAGAACATCATCGTGTCTAAGCGTCGTGTTGTTGTGACTGGCATGGGTATGCTATCACCCGTGGGTAACTCAGTTGAGTCGTCATGGAAGGCCCTGCTGGCTGGCCAAAGCGGTATTTCGGCTATCGAGCACTTCGATACCACCAACTTTGCCACTAAGTTTGCCGGCATGGTAAAAGACTTCAACTGTGAAGATTACATGTCGAAGAAAGATGCACGAAAAATGGACTTGTTCATCCAATACGGCATTGCTGCCAGTGTTCAAGCCATTCAAGACTCCGGACTAGCTGTAGATGACAACAATGCACACCGTATTGGTGTGGCAATTGGTTCTGGCATCGGTGGTCTTGGTCTGATTGAACAAAACCATCGTGCATTGGTGGAAAAAGGCCCACGTAAAATCAGCCCTTTCTTTGTTCCTTCTACCATTGTGAACATGATCGCCGGTCATGTTTCTATCAACTATGGCATGCGTGGCCCGAATATCTCGATTTCAACGGCTTGTACCACAGGTCTTCACAATATTGGTCATGCTGCTCGTATGATTGCGTACGGTGATGCCGACGCAATGGTTGCCGGTGGCGCAGAAAAAGCCTCCACAGAGCTCGGTATTGGCGGCTTTGCGGCGGCGAAAGCACTGTCAACCCGCAATGACGATCCTCAAGCGGCGTCGCGCCCTTGGGATAAAGATCGTGATGGGTTCGTGCTCGGTGACGGTGCCGGTATTATGGTGCTGGAAGAGTACGAACACGCCAAAGCGCGTGGCGCGAAAATTTACTGTGAACTGGTTGGCTTCGGCATGAGTGGCGATGCTTATCACATGACCTCACCGAGCGAAGACGGCTCGGGCGCTGCATTAGCGATGGAAGCGGCGATTCGTGATGCGGGTATTACGCCAGACCAAATCGGTTATGTGAATGCCCATGGTACATCGACGCCTGCGGGTGACGTGGCTGAAAGTAAAGCCGTTCGCCGTGCGATGGGTGACGCAGCAGACCGTGTTCTGGTGTCTTCGACCAAGTCGATGACAGGACACCTTCTTGGCGCAGCAGGCTCCGTTGAGTCGATCATCACTGCGATGTCATTGATTGACCAAGCGGTACCGCCAACGATTAACCTTGAAAATGTCGACGAAGGTTGCGATCTAGACTATGTTCCGCATGAAGCCCGTGACGTGAAAATGGATTACGCACTGTGTAACTCATTCGGCTTTGGTGGCACCAATGGGTCTTTGATCTTCAAGAAAATCTAATTGCACGCGTCTTGAGCGCAAAGTGATTAAAGATTTTGATATAGTAACGGTCCGATTTATCGGGCCGTTTTTATTTGTGGAGTGATGAGGCATCATGCAGTGGGTTAATGGACAACCGAGCGCAACAGTACCGATCAGCGATCGGGGACTGCAATTTGGTGATGGTTGTTTTACCACGGGCCAGAGTGTTCAAGGTGTGCTGCAGCAGGCTGATGCGCACTTCGAACGATTGATGGCGACCTGCCAACAGCTCGCGATTGATGGTGTCGATTGGTTACGGCTGCAGCAAACGGTCGCTCACGCTTGTGCGCAGTCAAACCAAGAGCAGGTGGTCAAAATCGTGATCACGCGAGGGCAAGGTGGGCGCGGCTACAGCCCCGCGGGGTGTCAGCAGCCAACTGATATCGTGACCCTTCATGCTTTTCCTCAGCATTACTATCAATGGCAGCAGCACGGGATTTCGTTGGCGACCACAGAAAGACAGTTGGGTGCCTCCCCATTGGCAGGCCTGAAACATCTGAATCGGTTGGAGCAAGTGTTACTCAAGCGCGAACTTGACCAACGCAATAAGCTATCTTCAGCCACCGTCGACGATCTGGTGGTGTGCGATCTGTTTGGCAACCTTGTCGAGACCACGGCATCGAATCTTTTTTGGCGTCAAGGCGTCGATGTGTATACGCCCGCTCTGCACTATGCCGGCGTGGATGGGCTGATGCGTCAGCGCGTTATTGCGTTGCTTGAGGACATCCCTGACTATCACTGTCACATGGTGCAACAAGGACCGGATGCGCTTTATCAAGCTGAGGAAGTCTTTATCACCAATACCCTAATGAAAGTGGTCCCTGTGAATCATATTGACCACATATCGTATTCTGATCATACGCTGGCAAGCGCATTACAGCAGAGGTTAAACGCGTGCTAAAAAAGCGAATATTCGGGCTGATCAGCCTACTCATGTGTCTGCTTGTCGCGCTGGCAGGCTGGACGCTTTGGCAGACAAAAGCCTATGTGGCCTCACCGTTAAATCTTGAGTCACCACAACTGGTGACAATTGAGAAAGGGGCGCATTATCATAAAGTTATCAATCAGTTTGAAGATAAAGGCTGGCTGACTGCGACAGTGTGGGCCAAGGTGGCGCCTCGGGTGTATCCTGAGTTGACACGGATTCAAGCGGGTACCTTTCAAATTCATCCGGGACAAAGCTTAAGTGAGGCATTCGCCACCTTGCGTGAGGGACAGCAATATCAAGATGCCATCACCTTTATCGAGGGAAGCACCTTCGCGCAGTGGCAGTCACAAATGGCATCCGCACCGCATCTCGAACAAACATTGACGGGGCTTGATGAAGCTGACATCGCCAAACAGTTAGGCGCTGAGTACACCAAGCTTGAGGGCTTGTTACTCCCCGAAACCTATGTCTACGATGTGGGGGATACGGATTTGTCTTTGTTGCGTCGCGCATACCGAGCGATGCAAGCGTCGCTCAATAAGGCATGGCAAAATCGGGCTGATGACCTGCCGATCGACTCGCCGTATGAGCTGTTAATTTTGGCCTCCATTATCGAGAAAGAAACCGCGATCGATGCCGAACGCACCAAAGTGGCTTCCGTCTTTGTCAATCGGCTGCGTCGGGGGATGCGTTTACAAACCGACCCGACGGTGATTTATGGCATGGGTGACAACTATGATGGCAATATTCGTAAACGAGATTTACGCACCCCGACGCCTTACAATACCTATGTGATAAAAGGGCTACCGCCAACGCCGATCGCCATGCCGGGTGTGGCATCACTGATGGCGGCGGCACAGCCTGCCACCACTCAATACTATTATTTTGTCGCGACAGGGAAAGGCGGCCATCAATTTTCTACCACGCTGGCCGAGCATAATCGAGCGGTGCGTGATTACCTAAAAGTGTTAAAGAGCCAATGAAGAACCATTTTATTGTTGTAGAAGGCCTCGAAGGGGCGGGTAAAAGCACGGCTATTGCAAAGGTGAAGCAGGTGCTACACCAACATGGCATCGATGACGTGATCACCACCCGTGAGCCTGGTGGCACTCCGCTGGCAGAGCAAATGCGTACCTTGGTTAAGCAAGGTCATCCGGATGAGCCTCTCACCGACAAAGCCGAGTTGTTACTTTTGTATGCGGCGCGCGTACAGCTGGTAGAGAACGTCATAAAGCCGGCTTTGGCGAATGGCCAATGGGTGATCGGCGATCGTCATGATATGTCCTCGCAAGCCTATCAAGGTGGTGGCCGCGGTATGGATGCAGCACTGATGCAAAGCCTTAAAGCCACGGTATTGGGCGACTTTTCGCCCTCGCTGACCTTGTATATGGATATTGAGCCTAGTCAGGGGCTAGCGCGTGCTCGCGGTCGTGGCGAATTGGATAGAATTGAAACCATGCAGCTCGACTTTTTTGAACGGACACGAGCACGTTATTTAGCACTTGCTAAGGCGGATCCGAGCGTGGTGACTATCGATGCGGGACAGTCGCTCGACACGGTTTCTCGCAGCATTGAACAGGCTCTAACCCAATGGCTAACGACACAAAACACGCCATGAGTGACGCAGTAACGCTATCTATCCCAGCACCTGAGGTGTTGCCCTGGTTTGCACCGATGTGGTCTCACTGGCAACACTTACTGACGCAACAACGCTTGCCGCATGCTCTTTTACTCGCGGCGCCAACCGGCAGTGGCCGTGGCGAGTTGGTGAGCTTGTTGGCAAAAACACGCTTATGCCAAACACAGACAGAGCAGCCTTGTGGGCACTGCCATAGTTGTCAGCTGTATGCAGCTGGTAATCACCCGGATGTACATTGGCTAAAGCCAGAAAAACCCGGCAAACAAATCAGTATTGACGCGGTGCGCCAAAGCCAACGCAAAGCCACTGAAACGTCTCAACTGGGTGGTGCACGATTCATTATTATCGAACCGGCTGAGATGCTCGGTGAAGCTGCCGCGAATGCACTGCTCAAAACCCTTGAGGAGCCACCCTCAGCTTGTCATTTTGTCTTGCTCAGTGACTCGCTAGACACCTTACTGGCGACCATCATCAGCCGTTGCAGCGTATGGAAAGCGCCCCAGCCGGAGATACAGGTTGCCAAGCAATGGGTCGAGCAAGCATTGCAGCGAGATGTGCCTTATCATGCGGTTGCGCTATATCGTGGCGCACCATTGGCGGCAAAAGAATTTGTAGCCTCAGGGGGATTGGATCATCACCATGCGGTTGTGACTCAGTTAGCGGACTACTTGGTCACGCGCTCGGGCCTATTTGACACGCTTGAGCAGTTGGTTTCACACTATCCCGCTTCATTGGACTGGGCCAGCTACTTTTTGCTTGATGTGATGAAGTGGCGTCAAGGGGCGACCAACGCGCTCATTCATCACCATCACCAACCCGTGGTAGTAAAAGTGGCTGAGGCGCTACAAACCCATCAATTACACAGTCAGCTGCGTGCGCTGCATCATATGCAACGGCAACTGACCAAGCATTCAGGACTAAACACTGAGCTTGTGATTAGCCAGTGGTTATTAACGATTGGAGAATAACGTGTTAATAGACTCTCATTGCCATCTCGACAAACTGGATTATGACGCACTACACCAGAATGTCGCCGATGTATTAGATAAAGCGAAGGCAAGAGGTGTCGATTACTTTCTCTCGGTGGGGGTGACGCTAGATAGCTTCCCCGCGATGTTGGAGATGATTCGTCCTTACCCCGAAGTCTTTGCCTCATGTGGTGTTCACCCACTCGATATTGAAAACGGGTTCGATTATGACCGTTTAAAGGCCCTTGCCGCTGATGATCGTGTGGTGGCTATTGGCGAGACAGGGTTAGATTACCATTACCAGCCAGAGTTGGCCGAACAGCAACAAGAGATTTTCCGCCAGCACGTGCGTTTAGCGGTAGAGCTAAATAAACCACTGATTATTCATACCCGCGCGGCACGTGAAGATACACTGACGATTTTACGTGAGGAAGGGGCTGAACGTGTGGGTGGCGTGCTACACTGTTTTACAGAGAGTTACGAGATGGCCGAGGCGGCTATTGAGCTAGGCTTTTATATTTCTATCTCAGGTATCGTGACCTTCAATAAGGCGACCGAGCTTAAAGAGGTGGTACGTCGTTTACCGCTAGAGCGCTTGTTGGTAGAAACTGACTCGCCTTATTTGGCGCCGGTGCCTTATCGCGGTAAGCAAAACCAGCCTGCTTATGTGCGGGAAGTTGCCGAGTATATCGCGTTGCTCAAAGGAGAAACGGTTGAGACGGTTTGTGAGGTCACAAGCCATAACTTTTTTGCGCTTTTTAGCGGCGCGAAAACTAATTAATTCAAATAGCCCGGCGAAAATGCCGGGCTTTTTCTTCTTTTGCCATTTCATTGGATATCGGGCGGGTAAAATAAAATCATTTCACGCCTTATGATGCATGTAGCTCGCCTGATGACATGCAGATACGGCTGTTATTTTTTGGTCAAAATTGCGTCATATTGGCGTCAAAGTGACCATACTGACAATG